>NZ_JBHWVI010000153.1:0-21016 GCF_042737005.1 Streptomyces sp. NPDC060027 | reverse complement strand
TCGCGAACACCGCGGCCACCAGCGGGGACCTGCGTCCGAGACCCGCCCACTTGGACAGGTGCGTGGCCTCGCCGCCAGCGTCCCGTACGAGCGTGGCCCGCCAGGTCCAGGAAGTACTGCGGCGCCACACCCAGCACCAGGGTGACCGCGACGCCCACGGCGATGGCCGTCATGGTCAGTGGCGACGGCACGGCGACCGTCGGCCCCTCGGGCTTCGGCTCACTGAAGAACATGAGCACGATCACGCGGATGTAGAAGAACGCCGCGATGGCCGACGAGATCACACCGACCACGACCAGCGCGCCCGCGCCGCCCTCGGCCGCCGCCTTGAACACGGCGAACTTTCCTGAGAAGCCCGAGGTCAGCGGGATACCCGCGAAGGCCAGAAGGAAGATCGCGAACACCGCGGCCACCAGCGGGGACCTGCGTCCGAGACCCGCCCACTTGGACAGGTGCGTGGCCTCGCCGCCAGCGTCCCGTACGAGCGTGACGACGGCGAAGGCGCCGATCGTGACGAAGGAGTACGCGCCCAGGTAGAAGAGCACCGACGAGACGCCGTCCGGCGAGGTCGCGATGACACCCGCGAGGATGAATCCGGCGTGGGCGATCGACGAGTACGCCAGGAGCCGTTTGATGTCGGTCTGGGTGATCGCGATGATCGCGCCGCCCAGCATGGTGACGATCGCCACGGCCCACATGACCGGCCGCCAGTCCCAGCGCAGGCCCGGCAGGACGACGTACAGCAGACGCAGCAGCGCGCCGAACGCGGCCACCTTCGTCGCCGCCGCCATGAAGCCGGTGACCGGGGTCGGCGCTCCCTGGTAGACGTCCGGTGTCCACATGTGGAAGGGCACCGCGCCGACCTTGAAGAGCAGGCCCATGACGACCAGGGCGGTGCCGATGAGCAGCAGCACGTCGTTGCCCATGGTGCCGGCGAGCGCCGGATCGACGTTCGTGACCGTGCCGTCGACGACGTGCGCGATCGTCGCGTACGACACCGAGCCCGCGTAGCCGTACAGCAGGGCGATACCGAAGAGCGTGAACGCGGAGGCGAAGGCGCCGAGCAGGAAGTACTTGACCGCCGCCTCCTGCGACATGAGCCGCTTGCGGCGGGCCACGGCGCACAGGAGGTACAGCGGGAGGGAGAAGACCTCCAGCGCGATGAACAGCGTCAGCAGGTCGTTGGCCGACGGGAAGACCAGCATGCCGCTGATCGCGAAGAGCAGCAGCGGGAACACCTCGGTGGTGGTGAACCCGGCCTTCACTGCGGCCTTCTCGCTGTCGCTGCCGGGCACCGAGGCGGCCTGGGCGGCGAAGGAGTCGACCCGGTTCCCGTGGGCCTCCGGGTCGAGGCGTCGCTCGGCGAAGGTGAAGACGCCGAGGATGCCGGCCAGCAGGATCGTGCCCTGCAGGAACAGGGACGGTCCGTCGACCGCGATCGCGCCCATCGCCGCGATGTGCGCCTTCGTGGTGCCGTATCCGCCCGCCGCGAGCGCGACGACCGCGGCGAACGCCGCGGCGAGTGCGACGACGGCGACGAACACCTGTGTGTAGTAACGCGACTTGCGCGGAACGAAGGCCTCGACCAGCACCCCGACGATCGCCGCACCGATAACGATCAAGGTGGGCGACAATTGCCCATATTCGATCTTCGGTGCGTCGATCTTGGAGATCGGATCGGCCGCGGTTGCCGCCGTTGTCCACAGGCTGTGGACGGCTGATGCGCTCACTTGGCCGCCTCCACCTCAGGCTGGGGGTCCGTCTTGTGTACATCTGACATGGTCTGCTGTACCGCCGGGTTGACGATGTCGGTAAGCGGCTTCGGGTAGACGCCCAGGAAGATCAGCAGAGCGATCAGCGGGGCGACCACCAGGAGCTCGCGCACCCTGAGGTCCGGCATCTCGGCCACCTCCGCCTTGACCGGGCCCGTCATCGTCCGCTGGTAGAGGACGAGGGTGTAGAGCGCGGCGAGCACGATGCCGAAGGTGGCGATGATGCCGACGGCCGGGTAGCGCGTGAACGTGCCCACCAGGACCAGGAATTCACTCACGAAGGGCGCGAGACCGGGGAGCGAGAGGGTCGCGAGACTGCCGATCAGGAAGGTGCCCGCGAGCACCGGTGCGACCTTCTGCACGCCTCCGTAGTCGGCGATCAGACGCGAGCCGCGCCGCGAGATCAGGAAGCCCGCCACCAGCATCAGGGCGGCGGTCGAGATCCCGTGGTTGACCATGTAGAGCGTCGCGCCCGACTGGCCCTGACTGGTCATCGCGAAGATGCCCAGGATGATGAACCCGAAGTGCGAGATCGACGCGTAGGCGACCAGTCGCTTGATGTCCCGCTGTCCGACCGCGAGCAGCGCCCCGTAGATGATGCTGATCAGCGCCAGGACGAGGATCACGGGCGTCGCCCACTTGCTCGCCTCCGGGAAGAGCTGGAGGCAGAAGCGGAGCATCGCGAAGGTGCCGACCTTGTCGACGACCGCCGTGATCAGCACGGCGACCGGCGCGGTGGCCTCACCCATGGCGTTGGGCAGCCAGGTGTGCAGCGGCCACAGGGGCGCCTTCACCGCGAAGGCGAAGAAGAAGCCGAGGAAGAGCCACCGTTCGGTGCTGGTCGCCATGTGCAGCGATCCGTCGGCCCGGGCCTGGACGATCTCCTGGAGCGAGAAGTTCCCGGCCACCACGTAGAGGCCGATCACGGCGGCCAGCATGATCAGGCCGCCGACCAGGTTGTAGAGGAGGAACTTCACCGCGGCGTACGAGCGTTGCGTCGCCGCCACCTCGTCGCCGTGCTCGTGGGCCTTGTCCCCGAAGCCGCCGATGAGGAAGTACATCGGGATGAGCATGGCTTCGAAGAAGATGTAGAAGAGGAAGACGTCGGTGGCCTCGAAGGAGATGATCACCATCGCCTCGACGGCCAGGATCAGGGCGAAGAAGCCCTGCGTCGGCCGCCACCGCTTGTTGCCGGTCTCGTGCGGGTCGGCGTCGTGCCAGCCCGCCAGGATCACGAACGGCATCAGCAGCGCGGTGAGCGCGACGAGCGCCACCCCGATGCCGTCCACACCCAGTTCGTAGCGCACCCCGAAGTCCGCGATCCAGGCGTGGGATTCGGTGAGCTGGTAGCGGTCACCGCCGGGGTCGAACCGCACCAGGGTGATCACGGCGAACACCAGGGTGCCGAGGGAGACGAGCAGCGCGAGCCACTTGGCGGCGACGCGCCGCGCGGCCGGCACGGCGGCCGTGGCGATCGCTCCGAGGGCCGGGAGCGCCGCCGTCGCTGTCAGCAGAGGAAAGGACATCGGTATCAGACCGCCCTCATCAGCAGGGTCGCGGCGACGAGGATCGCCGCACCGCCGAACATCGAGACCGCGTAACTGCGCGCATAGCCGTTCTGCAGCTTGCGCAGCCGCCCGGAGAGGCCGCCGACCGAGGCCGCCGTCCCGTTGACGACTCCGTCGACCAGGGTGTGGTCGACGTACACCAGGGAGCGCGTGAGGTGCTCGCCGCCGCGGACCAGGACGACATGGTTGAAGTCGTCCTGGTACAGGTCGCGTCGGGCCGCCCGGGTGAGCAGGGAGCCGCGCGGGGCGACGACCGGGACGGAGCTGCGACCGTACTGGAGGTAGGCGATGCCGACGCCGACGACCAGCAGCACCATGGTGGCCAGCGTCACCGTGAGGGCACTGACGGGCGAGTCGCCCTCCGAGTGCCCGGTGACCGGCTCCAGCCAGTGCAGGAAGCGGTCGCCGATGCTGAAGAAGCCACCCGCGAACACCGACCCGAAGGCCAGCACGATCATCGGGATCGTCATGGACCTGGGCGACTCGTGCGGGTGCGGCTCGTGGCCGTCCGCGTCGGGCTGCCAGCGCTTCTCCCCGAAGAAGGTCATGAGCATCACGCGCGTCATGTAGTACGCGGTGATCGCCGCGCCCAGCAGGGCCACGCCGCCGAGGATCCAGCCCTCGGTGCCGCCCTTGGCGAAGGCCGCCTCGATGATCTTGTCCTTGGAGAAGAAGCCGGACAGGCCCGGGAAGCCGATGATCGCGAGATAGCCGAGGCCGAAGGTCACGAACGTGATCGGCATGTACTTCCTGAGGCCGCCGAACTTCCTCATGTCGACCTCGTCGTTCATGCCGTGCATGACCGAACCGGCGCCGAGGAAGAGACCGGCCTTGAAGAAGCCGTGCGTCACCAGGTGCATGATCGCGAAGACGTAGCCGATGGGGCCGAGGCCCGCCGCCAGCACCATGTAGCCGATCTGCGACATGGTCGAGCCGGCGAGCGCCTTCTTGATGTCGTCCTTCGCGCAACCGACGATCGCACCGAACAGGAGCGTGACGGCGCCCACGACGGTGACGACGAGCTGCGCGTCGGGCGCTCCGTTGAAGACGGCCGCCGAACGCACGATCAGGTACACGCCCGCGGTCACCATGGTGGCGGCGTGGATGAGGGCCGAGACCGGGGTCGGGCCCTCCATCGCGTCTCCGAGCCAGGACTGCAGCGGCACCTGGGCGGACTTGCCGCAGGCGGCGAGCAGCAGCATCAGGGCGACGGCGGTGAGCTTGCCCTCGGTGGCGTCCCCGACCAGACCGGGGTGTTCCTCGGTGCCGAGCAGGGGCCCGAAGGCGAAGGTCCCGAAGGTCGTGAACATCAGCATGATGGCGATGGACAGGCCGATGTCGCCGACACGGTTGACCAGGAAGGCCTTCTTGGCGGCGGTGGCGGCGCTGGGCTTGTGCTGCCAGAAGCCGATCAGCAGGTACGAGGCGAGACCGACTCCCTCCCAGCCGACGTACAGCAGCAGGTAGTTGTCGGCGAGGACGAGCAGCAGCATCGCCGCCAGGAACAGGTTCAGATAGCCGAAGAAGCGGCGGCGGCGCTCGTCGTGCTCCATGTACCCGATCGAGTACAGGTGGATCAGCGAGCCGACGCCGGTGATCAGCAGGACGAACGTCATCGACAACTGGTCGAGCTGGAAGCCGACGTCGGCACGGAAGTCCCCGACGGCGATCCAGCTGTACAGATGCTGCGTAAGGGTCCGGTCCTCGGGGCTCTTCCCCAGCATGCCGGCGAAGAGCACGGCGGCGATCACGAAGGAGGCCGCCGCGAACGCGGTGCCGAGCCACTGGCCGACGGCATCCAGCCGCCGTCCGCCGCACAGCAGCACGACCGCTCCGAGCAGAGGCGCCGCTACCAGCAGCGCAATCAGGTTCTCCACGATTCAGCGACCCCTTACAGCTTCATCAGGCTGGCGTCGTCGACCGAGGCCGAGTGGCGGGAACGGAACAGCGACACGATGATCGCGAGCCCGACCACGACCTCCGCGGCGGCGACGACCATCGTGAAGAAGGCGATGATCTGGCCGTCGAGATTGCCGTGCATACGGGAGAAGGCGACGAAGGCGAGGTTGCAGGCGTTGAGCATGAGCTCGACGCACATGAACACCACGATCGCGTTCCGCCTGATCAGCACACCGGTGGCGCCGATCGTGAACAACAAGGCGGCGAGATAGAGGTAGTTGACCGGGTTCACTGGGACGCCTCCTCCGTCTTCGTGCGCTCCAGGCGCTCCTCGGCACGCTGCTCCAGCGCCTTCAGATCGCTCAGTGCGTCGGCCGACACGTCACGGATCTGGCCGCGGTCGCGCAGCGTCTTGCTGACGGTCAGCTCGGACGGAGTGCCGTCGGGGAGCAGGCCCGCGATGTCCACCGCGTTGTGCCGGGCGTAGACACCCGGTGCCGGCAGCGGCGGTACGTGCTTGCCTTCGCGCACGCGCTGCTCGGACATCTCGCGCTGGGTCTTGGCGCGCTCGGTGCGCTCGCGGTGCGTGAGCACCATGGCGCCGACGGCGGCCGTGATGAGCAGGGCGCCGGTGATCTCGAAGGCGAACACGTACTTCGTGAAGATGAGGGCGGCGAGGCCCTCCACGTTGCCGTTCGCGTTCGCCTTGGCCAGGCCGTTGAAGTCCTTGATCGACGCGTTGCCGATACCGGCGAACAGCAGGACCCCGAAGCCCAGTCCGCAGACCAGGGCCAGCCAGCGCTGCCCCTTGATGGTCTCCTTCAGCGAGTCCGCCGCGGTGACACCGACGAGCATGACGACGAACAGGAAGAGCATCATGATCGCGCCGGTGTAGACGACGATCTGGACGATGCCCAGGAAGTACGCGCCGTTGGCGAGGTAGAACACGGCCAGGATGATCATGGTCCCGGCGAGGCACAGAGCGCTGTGGACGGCCTTCCTCATGAAGACGGTGCACAGGGCGCCGATCACCGCGACGGTACCGAGGACCCAGAACTGGAAGGCCTCTCCGGTGGAGGTGGAGTAGGCGGCCAGGTCGGTCATGCCCCCGCCCCCTCTCCGGCAGCCGTGCCCGACGGGCTCGCCGAGGGATGCGACTCGCCCTTGGAGACGGCCACCTGGCGCTCCGTACCGGGCGCCGCCTCCGTCACCAGACCCTGGTAGTAGTCCTGCTCGTCCGTGCCCGGGAAGATCGAGTGCGGTGACTCGACCATGCCTTCCTCGAGTCCGGCGAGCAGCTGCTCCTTGGTGTAGATCAGGTTGGCGCGACTGCTGTCGGCGAGCTCGAACTCGTTCGTCATCGTCAACGCGCGCGTGGGGCACGCCTCGATACACAGGCCGCACAGGATGCAGCGGGCGTAGTTGATCTGGTAGACGCGGCCGTACCGCTCGCCCGGGGAGTAGCGCTCCTCCTCGGTGTTCTCCGCGCCTTCCACATAGATGGCGTCCGCGGGGCAGGCCCAGGCGCACAGCTCACAGCCGATGCACTTCTCCAGGCCGTCCGGATGACGGTTGAGCTGGTGCCGGCCGTGGAACCGCGGCGCGGTGGTCTTCTGCTGCTCCGGGTACTGCTCGGTCAGCCGCTTCTTGAACATGGCCTTGAAGGTCACGCCGAAACCGGCGACCGGGTTCTGGAAACCCGGTTTGGTCTCCTTCGGCTCCTCAGCCATCGGACCCCTCCTTTCCGTCACGAGATCCGGCAATCGATCCGTCACTCGCAGTATCGGACCCGCCACTGACAATCAACTCCCGCTCGCGGCGCGGACGACGCCGGGGCACCGGCGGCAGCTCCTGGCCGGGCAGCGGGGGCACGGGGAATCCACCGGCCATCGGGTCGAAGGCGGCCGGCTCGGCGGGCGCTTCCTCAGCCCCCCGCTTGTCACGGAAGATGTCCGTCGCGAACGACAGCAGCAACAGGACGAGGACGCCTCCGCCGACGTACAGGGCGATGTCCGCGAAGTCGTAGTTCTCGTTCCGCAGCGTCCGTACCGTCGCGACGAGCATCAGCCACACCACGGAGACCGGGATGAGGACCTTCCAGCCCAGCTTCATCAACTGGTCGTAGCGCACACGCGGCAGCGTGCCGCGCAGCCAGATGAAGAAGAACAGCAGCAGCTGCACCTTCACCACGAACCAGAGCATCGGCCACCAGCCGTGGTTGGCGCCCTCCCAGAAGGTGCTGATCGGCCACGGGGCCCGCCAGCCGCCCAGGAAGAGCGTCGTCGACACGGCCGAGACCGTCACCATGTTCACGTACTCGGCGAGCATGAACAGCGCGAACTTGATCGACGAGTACTCGGTGTTGAAGCCGCCGACCAGGTCGCCCTCGGACTCCGGCATGTCGAACGGGGCCCGGTTGGTCTCACCGACCATCGTGATGATGTAGATCAGGAACGACACCGGCAGCAGGACGATGTACCAGCGGTCCTGCTGCTGCTCGACGATCACCGAGGTCGACATCGAGCCGGAGTAGAGGAACACCGACGCGAACGCGGCGCCCATGGCGATCTCGTACGAGATCATCTGCGCGCAGGACCGCAGACCCCCGAGCAGCGGATAGGTGGATCCGGAACTCCAGCCGGCGAGCACGATCCCGTAGATGCCCACCGAGGCCACCGCGAGGATGTAGAGCATCGCGATCGGCAGGTCGGTGAGCTGCATCGTGGTGCGCTGGCCGAAGATCGAGATCTCGTTGTCCGCGGGCCCGAAGGGGATCACCGCGATCGCCATGAAGGCCGGGATGGCCGCGACGATCGGCGCGAGGACGTAGACCACCTTGTCCGCGCGCTTGACGATGAGGTCTTCCTTGAGCATCAGTTTGACGCCGTCGGCGAGCGACTGGAGCATCCCCCAGGGCCCGTGCCGGTTGGGACCGATGCGCAGCTGCATCCAGGCGACGACCTTGCGCTCCCACACGATGGAGAACAGCACGGTCACCATCAGGAAGGCGAAGCAGAACACCGCCTTGACGACGACCAGCCACCAGGGGTCACGGCCGAACATCGAGAGGTCTTCAGCAGCGAGGTACGGCGTCATGCCTCCACCTCCTTTTGAGCCTCGGCGGCGACGGTCGCCGGACCGATGCGGACGAGTGCGCCGGGCAGCGCCCCGGTGTCGGAGGCGACGCCCTTTCCGCTCGAGTTCAGCGGGAGCCAGACCACGCGGTCGGGCATCTCGGTGATCTGCAGCGGGAGTTCGACCACTCCGGCGGGACCGCTGACGGCGAGAACGTCGCCGTTCTTGACCCCGGCCTCGGCGGCCGTGGCGGGCGACACGCGCGCGTGCGCGGCGTGCCGGGTCCCGGCGAGCGCGTCGTCGCCCTCCTGGAGGCGCCCGCGGTCGAGCAGCAGCCGGTGCCCGGCCAGTACGGCCTCACCGGCGGCCGGGCGCGGCAACTGCACCCCGGTCTCCAGGGGTGCGGTGGCGTGCGGCCCGTCCCAGGCGCCGAGCCGGTCGAGCTCTCCGCGCGCGGTGCGCAGATCCGGCAGCCCCAGGTGTACGTCCATGGCGTCGGCCAGCATCTGCAGGACGCGCGCGTCCGCGGGTGCCAGGCGCCGGGTCATCTGGTCGGGCTTGAGCGCCGCCTCGAAGGAGCGGACCCGGCCTTCCCAGTTGAGGAAGCTTCCGGCCTTCTCCGCGACCGCGGCGACCGGCAGGACGACGTCCGCGTGCTCGGTGACCTCGCTGGGCCGCTGTTCGAGCGACACCAGGAAGCCCACCTCGGACAGGGCCGCACGCGCGCGTGCCGGGTCGGGAAGGTCGGTGACCTCCACGCCCGCGACCACCAGCGCCCGCAGCTCTCCGCCGGCGGCCGCCTCCACGATCTGGCCGGTGTCGCGGCCGTAGCGGTGCGGGAGTTCGGAGACGCCCCAGGCGGCCGCGACCTCGTCCCGCGCGCGCGGGTCGGTGGCCGGGCGCCCGCCCGGCAGCAGCGACGGAAGCGCGCCCGCCTCGATCGCGCCGCGCTCCCCGGCCCGGCGCGGAATCCACACCAGGTGGGCGCCGGTGGCGGTGGCGGCCCGCACGGCGGCGGTGAGCCCGCCCGCCACGGCGGCCAGCCGCTCACCGACGGCGATCACCGCGCCCTCGGCCCGCAGCGCCTCGGCGGCCTTGGCTCCGTCGCCCTCCAGACCGACGCCGCTCGCGAGCGCGTCCAGCCACTCGGTCTCGGTGCCGGGCGCGGCCGGCAACAGCGTGCCGCCCGCCTTCTCCAGTCCGCGTGTGGCGTGCGTGGCGAGCGAGAAGGTCTTCTGACCGTGCCCGCGCCACGCCTTGCGCAGGCGCAGGAAGACACCGGGCGCCTCCTCCTCGGACTCGAAGCCCGCCAGCAGGACCGCGGGCGCCTTCTCCAGGGAGGCGTACGTGACGCCCGTACCGTCGAGATCCCTTCCGCGTCCGGCGACCCGGGCGGCCAGGAAGTCGGCCTCCTCGGAGCTGTGCACGCGCGCGCGGAAGTCGATGTCGTTCGTGTCGAGGGCCACGCGCGCGAACTTGCTGTACGCGTAGGCGTCCTCGACGGTGAGCCGACCGCCGGTGAGGACACCGGCCCGGCCGCGGGCCGCCGTCAGCCCCCGTGCCGCGGCCTCCAGGGCCTCCGGCCAGGACGCGGGCTCAAGAACACCCTCGGCGTTGCGCACCAGGGGCGTGTCGAGGCGGTCGCGCTGCTGCGCGTACCGGAACCCGAACCGCCCCTTGTCGCAGAGCCACTCCTCGTTGACCTCCGGGTCCGGGGCCGCGAGGCGCCGCATCACCTTGCCGCGCCGGTGGTCGGTGCGTGTCGCGCAGCCGCCGGAGCAGTGCTCGCACACGGAGTGCGAGGAGATGAGGTCGAAGGGGCGCGAGCGGAAGCGATACGCCGCCGATGTGAGCGCGCCCACCGGGCAGATCTGGATCGTGTTCCCGGAGAAGTACGACTCGAACGGGTCGCCGTCACCGGTGCCGACCTGCTGGAGCGCGCCCCGCTCGATCAGCTCGATCATGGGGTCGCCGGCGATCTGGTTGGAGAAGCGGGTGCAGCGGGCGCAGAGCACGCACCGCTCGCGGTCGAGCAGCACCTGCGTGGAGATCGGGACCGGCTTCTCGTACGTCCGCTTCCTGCCCTCGAAGCGGGACTCGGCGTTGCCGTGAGACATCGCCTGGTTCTGCAGGGGGCACTCGCCGCCCTTGTCGCAGACGGGGCAGTCCAGCGGGTGGTTGATGAGCAGCAGCTCCATCACCCCGTGCTGCGCCTTCTCGGCCACCGGCGAGGTGAGATGCGTCTTGACGACCATCCCGTCCGTACAGGTGATCGTGCAGGACGCCATGGGCTTGCGCTGGCCCTCGACCTCGACGATGCACTGGCGGCAGGCGCCGGCCGGGTCGAGGAGCGGGTGGTCGCAGAACCGGGGGATCTCGATGCCGAGTTCCTCGGCGGCCCGGATGACCAGGGTGCCCTTGGGCACGCTGATCTCGACGCCGTCGATCGTCAGCGAGACGAGATCCGCCGGGGGGACCGCCGCTTCCCCGCCTCCGGAGGGAGCGCTGGTGGTCACTGTCATGCGTTCACCTCCGTGTGCTTGTCCGCCCAGGCCGTCGACCTGGCCGGGTCGAAGGGGCAGCCGCGGCCCGTGATGTGCTGCTCGTACTCCGCGCGGAAGTACTTGAGCGAGGAGAAGATCGGCGAGGCGGCACCGTCGCCGAGGGCGCAGAAGGACTTGCCGTTGATGTTGTCGGCGATGTCGTTGAGCTTGTCGAGGTCGGACATCACGCCCTTGCCGGCCTCGATGTCGCGCAGCAACTGCACGAGCCAGTAGGTCCCTTCGCGGCAGGGCGTGCACTTGCCGCAGGACTCGTGGGCGTAGAACTCGGTCCAGCGGGTGACGGCGCGTACGACACAGGTCGTCTCGTCGAAGCACTGGAGTGCTTTCGTGCCGAGCATGGAACCCGCGGCGCCCACTCCTTCGTAATCAAGGGGGACGTCGAGGTGCTCGTCGGTGAACATCGGGGTCGAGGAGCCGCCCGGCGTCCAGAACTTCAGCCGGTGGCCGGGGCGCATCCCGCCGCTCATGTCGAGGAGTTGGCGCAGCGTGATGCCGAGCGGGGCCTCGTACTGGCCGGGGCTGGCGACATGGCCGCTGAGCGAGTAGAGCGTGAAGCCCGGAGACTTCTCGCTGCCCATCGACCTGAACCATTCCTTGCCTTTTTGGAGAATGGCGGGAACTGACGCGATCGATTCGACGTTATTTACAACAGTTGGGCACGCATAGAGGCCCGCGACAGCGGGGAAAGGGGGACGGAGCCGCGGTTGTCCACGGCGGCCTTCGAGCGAGTCGAGCAGCGCGGTCTCTTCACCGCAGATGTACGCGCCCGCGCCCGCGTGCACGGTGAGCTGGAGGTCGAGTCCGCTGCCCAGGATGTTCTCGCCGAGGAAGCCCGCCTCGTAGGCCTCGCGTACGGCCTCGTGCAACCGCCGCAATACGGGGACCACTTCACCGCGAAGATAGATGAAGGCATGCGAAGACCGGATGGCATAGCACGCGATCACAATGCCCTCGATGAGGCTGTGCGGGTTCGCGAAGAGGAGCGGGATGTCCTTACAGGTTCCCGGCTCCGACTCGTCGGCGTTGACAACTAGATAGTGTGGTTTGCCATCGCCCTGCGGAATGAACTGCCATTTCATTCCCGTGGGGAATCCCGCTCCGCCTCGGCCGCGCAGTCCGGAGTCCTTGACGTACGCGATCAGGTCGTCCGGTGACATGGCGAGTGCCTTGCGCAGGCCCTCGTACCCCTCGTGCCTTCGGTAGACGTCCAGCGTCCAGGACCTGTCCTCGTCCCAGAAGGCCGACAGCACGGGTGCGAGCAGCTTCTCGGGACTCGTTTCGTTGATCTCGGCTGCCAAGGTCATCACTCCCCCTCCTCTGCGACAGGACCCGCCGGGTGGGACGGGTCGGAGGCCGACGTGTCCTGCGGCGCGTCGTGCGAGCTCGGGTGCTCGGCGGGCCGCTGGTTCTGCGGCGCCCCTCCGCCGCGCGGATGCACCACGCGCGCGGGAGCGCTCTCGCCCTTGGCCAGGCGCAGCCCCACCAGTGAGGCGTGGCCCGCGCTCCCGCCGCCTTCCACCGCGCCCTCGCGCTCGTCGGGGAAGCCCGCCAGGATCCGGGCGGTGTCCTTGAAGGTGCACAGACGGGCGCCGCGGGTCGGCTCGACGTCGGCTCCCTCGCGCAGGTCGTCGACGAGGCGCTTGGCCGAGTCCACGGTCTGGTTGTCGAAGAACTCCCAGTTGACCATCACGACCGGCGCGAAGTCGCAGGCCGCGTTGCACTCGATGTGCTCCAGCGTGACCTTGCCGTCGCCGGTGGTCTCTCCGTTGCCGACGCCCAGGTGGTCCTGGAGAGCCTCGAAGATGGCGTCGCCGCCCATGACGGCACACAGGGTGTTGGTGCAGACACCCACCTGGTAGTCACCGCTCGGCTTGCGCCGGTACATCGAGTAGAAGGTCGCGACGGCGGTCACCTCGGCCGTCGTCAGACCCAGTACCTCCGCACAGAACCGCTGTCCCGTGCGCGTGACATGGCCCTCCTGCGACTGCACGAGATGCAGCAACGGAAGGAGCGCCGAGCGGGAGTCGGGGTAGCGGGCGATGATCTCGCGCGCGTCCGCCTCGAGCCGGGCCCGGACATCGGCCGGGTAGTCGGGCGCGGGCAGTTGGGGCATGCCCAGGCTGACGCCCTCGGGGGTCGTGGTCACCGGTCGACGCCTCCCATCACGGGGTCGATGGACGCGACGGCGACGATGACGTCGGCGACCTGGCCGCCTTCGCACATCGCCGCCATGGCCTGCAGGTTGGTGAAGGACGGGTCGCGGAAGTGGACCCGGTAGGGGCGGGTGCCTCCGTCGGAGACG
The DNA here is from genome assembly GCF_042737005.1 of Streptomyces sp. NPDC060027. Taxonomy (NCBI): domain Bacteria; kingdom Bacillati; phylum Actinomycetota; class Actinomycetes; order Kitasatosporales; family Streptomycetaceae; genus Streptomyces; species Streptomyces sp. NPDC060027. The sequence continues at coordinate 7,836 of NZ_JBHWVI010000153.1, read as the reverse complement.
ACGTGCACCCCGAGCTCGCCCTTGGGCGACTCGACCGCCGCGTACGCCTGTCCCGGCGGCACGCGGAAGCCCTCGGTCACCAGCTTGAAGTGGTGGATCAGGGCCTCCATGGAGGTGCCCATGATCTTCTTGATGTGGTCGAGCGAGTTGCCGAGACCGTCGGGGCCGAGCGCGAGCTGGGCGGGCCAGGCGATCTTCTTGTCGGCGACCATGACCGGGCCGGGCTGGAGCCGGTCCAGGCACTGCTCGATGATCCGCAGCGACTGGCGCATCTCCTCCAGGCGGATCAGGAAGCGCCCGTAGGAGTCGCAGGTGTCGGCGGTCGGGACCTCGAAGTCGTAGCTCTCGTAGCCGCAGTAGGGCTGGGACTTGCGCAGGTCGTGCGGGAGGCCCGCCGAGCGCAGGACCGGGCCGGTGGCGCCGAGGGCCATGCAGCCGGCGAGGTCGAGATAGCCGACGTCCTGCATGCGGGCCTTGAAGATGGGGTTCCCGGTGGCGAGCTTGTCGTACTCGGGAAGGTTCTTCTTCATCTTCTTCACGAACTCGCGGATCTGGTCCACGGCGCCCGGGGGCAGGTCCTGGGCGAGTCCGCCGGGGCGGATGTACGCGTGGTTCATCCGCAGGCCGGTGATCAGCTCGTAGATGTCCAGGATGAGCTCACGGTCACGGAAGCCGTAGATCATGATCGTGGTGGCGCCCAGCTCCATGCCTCCGGTGGCGATACACACCAAATGGGAGGAGAGTCGGTTCAGCTCCATGAGGAGCACGCGGATGATCGAGGCGCGGTCGGGGATCTCGTCCGTGATCCCGAGGAGCTTCTCGACGCCGAGGCAGTACGCCGTCTCGTTGAAGAACGGCGTCAGGTAGTCCATGCGCGTCACGAACGTGGTGCCCTGGGTCCACGTACGGAATTCGAGGTTCTTCTCGATACCGGTGTGGAGGTAGCCGATGCCGCAGCGGGCCTCGGTGACCGTCTCGCCGTCGATCTCCAGGATGAGCCGGAGCACGCCGTGGGTGGACGGGTGCTGCGGGCCCATGTTGACAATGATGCGCTCGTCGTCGGACTTAGCCGCGGACTGGGCGATCTCGTCCCAGTCGCCGCCGGTGACCGTATATACGGTGCCCTCGGTCGTCTCGCGGGCCGAAGCGGCTGATGCCCCGGAAGGGGTCTGCGTGCTCATGAGTACGACCTCCGCTGGTCCGGAGCCGGGATCTGGGCGCCCTTGTACTCGACGGGGATGCCGCCGAGGGGGTAGTCCTTGCGCTGCGGGAAGCCTTGCCAGTCGTCCGGCATCATGATCCGCGTCAGCGCCGGGTGACCGTCGAAGATCAGCCCGAAGAAGTCGTACGTCTCGCGCTCGTGCCAGTCGTTCGTCGGATAGACGGAGACGAGCGAGGGAACGTGCGGGTCCGCGTCGGGGGCGCTGACCTCCAGGCGGATCAGCCGGTTGTGGGTGATCGAGCGCAGGTGGTAGACGGCGTGCAGCTCGCGTCCCTTGTCGTGCGGGTAGTGGACGCCGGAGACGCCGGTGCACAGCTCGAACCGGAGGGCCGGGTCGTCGCGCAGGGTCTGGGCGACACGGAGCAGGTACTCGCGTTCGACGTGGAAGGTGAGCTCGTCGCGGTCGACGACCGTCTTGTCGATGACGTTCTCGGGGACGAGTCCCTGTTCCTCCAGGGCGCCCTCCAGCTCGTCGGCCACCTCGTCGAACCAGCCGCCGTAGGGGCGGTTGGCCGCGCCGGGGAGCCGGATCGAGCGGACCAGGCCGCCGTAGCCGGAGGTGTCGCCGCCGTTGTTGGCGCCGAACATGCCGCGCTGGACGCGGATCTCCTCGCCCTTGTCGCCTCGCTGGCCGGGGAGGTTGGAGGCGCCGAGGTCCTTCTCGGGGTTGACCCCGTTGCCGTTCGCGTCGCTCACCGCAGCAGGCCCTTCATCTCGATGATGGGAAGCGCCTTGAGCGCCGCTTCCTCCGCCTCGCGGGCCGCTTCCTCGGCGTTCACGCCGAGCTTGGAGCTCTGGATCTTCTGGTGGAGCTTGAGAATCGCGTCCATCAGCATCTCGGGCCGCGGCGGGCATCCGGGCAAATAGATGTCGACCGGGACGATGTGGTCGACGCCCTGCACAATGGCGTAGTTATTGAACATTCCGCCCGATGACGCACAAACCCCCATGGAGATGACCCACTTGGGGTTGGGCATCTGGTCGTAGACCTGCCGCAGCACCGGCGCCATCTTCTGGCTCACCCGGCCGGCCACGATCATCAGGTCGGCCTGGCGGGGTGACCCGCGGAAGACCTCCATGCCGAAGCGGGCCAGGTCGTAGCGCCCGGCGCCGGTCGTCATCATCTCGATGGCGCAGCAGGCGAGTCCGAATGTCGCGGGGAAGACGGACGCCTTGCGCACCCAGCCCGCGGCCTGCTCGACGGTGGTCAGCAGGAATCCGCTCGGCAGCTTTTCTTCGAGTCCCATGCTTAAAGGCCCCTCAGTCCCATTCCAGGCCGCCACGCCGCCATACGTACGCGTACGCGACGAAGACGGTGAGCACGAAGAGCAGCATCTCCACGAGCCCGAAAACACCCAGGGCGTCGAAGGTGACGGCCCAGGGGTAGAGGAAGACGATCTCGATGTCGAAGACGATGAAGAGCATCGCCGTCAGGTAGTACTTGATGGGGAAACGCCCGCCGCCGGCCGGCGTGGGGGTCGGCTCGATCCCGCACTCGTACGCTTCGAGCTTGGCGCGGTTGTAGCGCTTCGGACCGATCAGCGTGGCCATGACCACGGAGAAGATCGCAAAGCCTGCCCCGAGGGCTCCCAGTACGAGGATCGGCGCATACGCGTTCACGCTCCTCGCTCCTCTCAGTCGGCACTGACTGGTGGCGGTTCGGCGAGCCTGCACCCCTGCCTCGACAGGACCGCGAACCCCACCCGTCCCGGCGAAGATCGCGGACATGTGAAGCAGGTCACAAGCCCAACTGCCTCGCATCTTATGCCCGGCGGTCTGTGATCTGCGACACGGGGTATTGCACAAGCTTTGTGATCTCCACCACCTGACGAACGATCATGAAGTCGGATGAGCAGTGATCTTCACACGCGAAGCGTCAGGTCGATCACCAGACGTGACATTTTCGTTCATCGCCGCAGGCCGGAGGTGGCGTCTCAATATCAAGAGACTTCCGCTGCATGCAAATTGGCGCTGGGTGCACCCCCTTGATAGAGGAGCGCGTTCACACTTCGGGGTGGCCGCGCGGACAGAAGTGGACACGTGCACGCGTTCACGAGCGGGGGCGGCCGGGGCCGACGCGCGGGACGCGACCGCCCGGGTGACCGTTCCGTGACCTGCGCCACATCTACCTATGGGTCAGATAAGCCGGGCTTGGCCATCGGCTTCAACCGGTGGTAGGTGGCGGGCAATTCGGACGTAATACTGAAAGGCCATGATCACGGGCTTGGTGGACGGTGTCCGCAATGCCCGTTACGGCGTCAATAAAGAGTGACGCGCGACGAATTCGGCCGCCCATTGAACAACTGTGGCGCACCACACGTTTCTTGAAGGTATGGAGGAGCCCCTGGTACCGCTAGTACCCATGTCCCACACTGCACACATACGAAGCCACCGGAAACCCCGCCGCAACGCCTCGTCGCTCGCGATGCGCGCCGGAGTTGCCGGTGGCGTTCTCAGCACCCTGGCAGTGGCCGGGGCGGCGGGTTCGGCGAACGCTGCCGAGCCCGTGACGCAGACCCTCGAACTGCCCACCCTGACGGCCGACCTGGCCGCCCAGGTCGCGCAGTCCGCGGACGCCACCCAGCAGGCCGCGGCCAACTACGAACTGCAGGCCGAGCGTGACGCGGCCGCCGCCAAGGCCGCCAAGCAGGCCAAGGCCGACCTGGCCGACGCCAAGAAGAAGGCGGAGGCCAAGAAGAAGGCCGAGGCCGCACGGAAGGCCGCAGCGGCCGAGGCCGTCTCGCGCTCCTCGGCGCGGACCGTCCTGTCCGCCGGCGCTTCGACGTCCACGAACGTCGCCGCCCCGGCCAGCGGCAGCGTCGCGACCGTGGTCGCGTTCCTCAAGGCGCAGGTCGGCGACGCGTATGTCATGGGCGGCACCGGACCCAACGCGTGGGACTGCTCGGGTCTTGTGCAGGCGGCGTTCAAGCAGGTCGGCGTCGACCTGCCGCGCGTCTCCCAGGGCCAGTCGACGTCCGGTACGCCGGTTTCGCTGTCCAATCTCCAGGTCGGCGACATCCTGTACTGGGGTTCCGCCGGTTCGGCGTACCACGTCGGTGTGTACATCGGTGACGGTCAGTACCTGGACGCGGCCAACCCGTCCAAGGGTGTCGTGATTCAGGATCTTTCGGGCTACCCGGCGACGGGCGCGGTCCGCGTGCTCTGACCCGCGAGTGTCTTCCGGAGGACCGCTTCCTGTGCGGGGAGCGGTCCTTCGGGCTGTCCCGGCACAGGAAGCGACGGCCTGCGGCAGGGCGGGCGTCCGGCACGGGAGACCGACGGACCGCCGCCGGCCGCGGTGACCCGCGCGCCCGAAACGGATGCCCGGGCGGCGCGAGACGACGGCCGGGCGGCGCGAGACGACGGCCGGGCGGCGCGAGCGGGTGGTGGCCCGTCGCGCCGCCGAGGAGAGCGGGCTGATTCGGTGACCCCTCGGGGGGCGCTCCGGTCGCTCCGGTCAGGCCTTGGGGGCCACCTTCGACAGGCCGTTGATGATGCGGTCCATCGCGTCGCCGCCCGTGGGGTCGGTGAGGTTCGCGAGCATCTTCAGAGTGAACTTCATCAGCATCGGGTGGGTCAGACCGCGCTGGGCGGCGATCTTCATGACCTTGGGGTTGCCGATGAGCTTCACGAAGGCGCGGCCGAGCGTGTAGTAGCCGCCGTAGGTGTCCTTGAGGACGCGCGGGTAGCGCTGGAGGGCCAGTTCGCGCTGGCCGGGAGTGGCGCGCGCGTGGGCCTGGACGATGACGTCGGCGGCGATCTGGCCGGACTCCATGGCGTAGGCGATGCCCTCGCCGTTGAAGGGGTTCACCAGGCCGCCCGCGTCACCCACCAGCAGCAGGCCCCTGGTGTAGTGCGGTTGACGGTTGAAGGCCATCGGGAGGGCGGCGCCGCGGATCGGGCCGGTCATGTTCTCGGGCGTGTAGCCCCAGTCCTCCGGCATCGAGGCGCACCAGGCCTTCAGTACCTCGCGCCAGTCCAGCTCCTTGAAGGAGTCGGAGGTGTTGAGGACGCCGAGACCGACGTTCGAGGTGCCGTCGCCCATGCCGAAGATCCAGCCGTAGCCGGGCAGCAGACGGTCCTCCGCGCCCCGGCGGTCCCACAGCTCCAGCCAGGACTCCAGGTAGTCGTCCTCGTGACGCGGCGAGGTGAAGTACGTACGGACGGCGACGCCCATCGGGCGGTCCTCGCGGCGGTGCAGGCCCATCGCCAGGGAGAGCCGGGTGGAGTTGCCGTCGGCCGCCACCACCAGGGGGGCGTGGAAGGTCACCTCCCGCTTCTCCTTGGAGTCGGCGTCGCCCAGCTTCGCGCGCACGCCGGTGATGCGGCCGGTGCGGTCGTCGATGATCGGGGCGCCGACGTTGCAGCGCTCGTACAGCCGCGCGCCCGCCTTCTGCGCCTGCCGTGCCAGCTGCTCGTCGAAATCGTCCCGCTTTCGCACGAGTCCGTAGTCGGGGAACGAGGCGAGATCCGGCCAGTCGAGCTGGAGCCGCACGCCGCCGCCGATGATCCGCAGGCCCTTGTTCCGGAGCCAGCCGGCTTCCTCGGAGATGTCGATGCCCATCGACACGAGCTGCTTGGTGGCGCGCGGGGTCAGACCGTCGCCGCAGACCTTCTCGCGCGGGAAGGCCGTCTTCTCCAGGAGCAGGACATCGAGCCCCGCCTTCGCCAGGTAGTACGCGGTGGTGGAACCTGCTGGCCCCGCCCCGACGACGATGACGTCGGCGGTGTTTTCGGAGAGGGGTTGGGGCTCGGTCACGGCGGGGTCTCCCCAAGGCTCGAAATCAACGTGCCGACGGGCACTGGACATGGGCAGTCTATGCAGCGGTACCGATCACCTGGCTGAAGGGCTGCCCCGTGAACCGAGCTCTCCCCGATGTACGACTGCGCGTCCCCACCGACGAGGACGCTCTCGCATGGCACCGGATCTTCGACGACCCGGAGGTCATGGAGTTCCACGGGGGCCGCGCGGCCGAGCCGTCGGTCTACGAGGAACTCACGGCGCGCCAGCGGCGGCACGACGCGGAGCACGGGTTCTGCCTGTGGACGATGGTCGGCCCCGAGGACGAGGTACTGGGCTTCACCGGCGCGCAGCCGTGGCCGCACGCCTGGGGGCCGGCCGGGCAGATCGAGATCGGCTGGCGGCTGGGACGGGCGCACTGGGGCAAGGGGTACGTCACGGCGGCCGCGCTGACCACCCTGGAGCGGGTCCGCGCGGCGGGTGTCACGGACGTCGTCGCGATGGTCAACGCGGGCAACGCCCGTTCCATCGCCGTGACCCGACGGCTCGGCATGGAGCTCGCCGAGCGGTTCACGCTGCCCTCGTCGCAGCAGGAGGGCCACCGCTACCGGCTGGCCCTCTGACGGAGCCCGGCATGCCTCCACACGGCTTCCGGAAGGGCACGGGCGAGGCTTACCCTTCCGGTACCGCTGGGGGTGACGTCTGTGCGCATAACGCCCAAGACACCCGAAGTGCGCGTACCGCGGCTCGTCGGTCTGATGGCCGTGGACGCGCGTGAGACGGCAGAGGCGCGCGGTGTGCTGCTCGCCGCGCCCGACCGGCCCGACTTCCATCGGACGGTGGTCGACTACGTCGTACGGCAATTTCCGCAGCCCGGTGCCGAGGTGCCGCGCGGAGCGGTCGTCACCGTGTGGTTCGACCTCGGGGACGCGGAGGGCGGCGCGGGAGTGCGCGAACCCCGGCCGCCGCGTCCGCCGTCGGGAGGGCTTCGCCGCGAACTCGACCAGCCCGGCGACCCCTTCGAGGTCCTCAGGTAGCCGGGAGGGTGGCCGAGAGGGCGGGCCCCGGCGGTCAGGCCTCCTTGTAGCCCCGGTGGAGGGCCACGATGCCGCCCGTCAGGTTGCGCCAGGCGACCTTCGACCAGCCGGCCTTCTTCAGCCGTTCGGCCAGTTCCGGCTGGGTCGGCCAGGCGCGGATGGACTCGGCGAGATAGACGTACGCCTCGGGGTTGGAGGAGGCGGCGCGGGCGACCGGGGGCAGCGCGCGCATCAGGTACTCGGTGTAGACCGTGCGGAACGGCGCCCAGGTGGGGTGTGAGAACTCGCAGATCACCACGCGTCCGCCGGGCTTCGTCACGCGGTACAGCTCGCTGAGCGCGGTGTCGGTGTCCTGCACGTTGCGCAGCCCGAAGGAGATCGTGACGGCGTCGAAGGTGTCGTCCTTGAACGGCAGCTTGGTCGCGTCACCGGCCGTCAGCGGCAGCCAGGGGTGGTTGCGCTTGCCGACACGGAGCATCCCGAGGGAGAAGTCGCAGGGGACGACGTAGGCGCCGGTGCGGGCGAAGGGGAGGGACGAGGTCGCGGTACCGGCCGCGAGGTCCAGGATCTTCTGTGCGGGGCGCGCGTCGACCGCCTTCGCGACCTCCTTGCGCCACACGCGGTCCTGGCCGAGCGACAACAGGTCGTTCGTCAGGTCGTACCGTTCCGCCACGTCGTCGAACATCGAGGCGACTTCGTGCGGCTGCTTGTCCAGGGATGCGCGGGTCACGGTCCCCATTGTGGCAGTACGGGCCCGGCGGCTCTCCGGCGCCCGGCCGGGAATCGGCCGCTGTTCCCGGCGCACGGGAAAAGCGCCGCACCCGCTCCCCTGAACC
>NZ_JBHWVI010000152.1:0-21103 GCF_042737005.1 Streptomyces sp. NPDC060027 | reverse complement strand
CCTGGAGAACAGGTTCGGGCCCCTCGACGTACGCCGCCGCGCGCGGGCACCGTCACGCGAACCCGGTCACGTGCGGGCGATGTAGCTGCGCACGGTCGTTCCGAAGTCCTCCGTGTGCACTCGGACGAGGTCCGAGACGTAATGCACGAGGAACAGCCCTCGTCCGCCGATCTGGTCGGGGCGCACGGGATGCCGGCCGGCCAGCGGATCGCTCAGCCGGCCCTCGTCCCGGACCTCGCACACGATCTGCTCGCTCTCGGCCCAGATCCTCAAGGTCCCCGAACCGCCCCCGTGCACAACGCTGTTGGTCGTCAGCTCCGCGACCACGAGGTTCAGATCCTGGAGGCGGGCCGGTGTCATTCCGCGTTCCCGGGCCTCGCTCGTCGCGAAGTCGCGGGCGACGGGCAGGAGTTCCGCGTCGAAGCGGACGGTCGCCGCTCCCGGGGGGTGGCGCAGTGCTTCGTTGCAGCGCGCCAGCACTCCGTCCGGGTCGTAGGCCGGGCTGACGCTCTGCCGGCCGCCGCTGATCACGACGGGGTGCGTGGCGTGGGCGTCGGCGATCACGTCGTGCGGGAGGGCGCGCGCGTCGTACGGACAGAGGATGGTCACGTCACGTCCGCCGAACGCCGTGTTGATCAAGGCTTCGTGCTGGACGCAGGCCGGGTATTCCACCGCTGTACGGCCGTCCCAGATGGGCTCGCCGATGATCCGCACAGGGCCGCCGCGATGGGCGTCGGCGAACGCCCGCAGGACGGAGGGGATGATCCGGCCCGGGTTCCGGCCGGCCCGCGTCATGTCGATCCAGCGGACGTCGGTGCCGAGCGGACCCAGTTCGCCCCTGATGAGATCCAGTCGTGGGCCGGGAACGGCCACCGCCACCGGCTCCCCGGCGGCTACGCCGTCCGACACGAAACGTGTCGTCCCCTCCACGTACTCACGGTCGCCGCGATAGATGAGCGCGGGGTGGACGAAGGGGTCGCCTGGGAGTGCCGCCGTCGTCATGTCGCGACCACCGCGCGCCGGGGCCCGCGTCCCGTGGGAGGTCCCGCGTCGAGGCACACCGTCGGGCAGAGCGTCTGCGCTCCGTCCACTCGCTGCTCGATGCCCACGGCCTCACCCCGAAACCCATTTTACGCGGCCGCCCCGACACCGGAGCCGGGCCCCCGCCGCGGGGGCGCCACCACTTGGCCGCGCACACTCCCCAGCTGCCCCGGGAACCCCGGCAGAACCATCCGGGCATCGGTTCGAAATTTGACGCCACCGGCCCGCATCCGAACCATGTCCCCGGACGGAAGTACGCCCTGACCCGGCGCCGGGCGGGAGGCGGGACGTACGCGTTCCGCAGAATTTCTGCGATCGGGTGGCATGAGTGGTGTGAAGCAGGGCAGACGGTGCCCTGGCATTAATTCCTTCGGACGATTTGGGGTGGACGGCATGGCGGCCGTGACGGCAGCGAAGGCAACGGACACGGCATACCAGGCGGCGACGGCCGAGGGGGGCGTCCTTCCGCAGATCGACGAGCCGCTGAAGATCAGCCCGAAGGACGCGCGTGAGCTCTCCCGCCAGTTCTTCGACCGGCTCGCCGTCCTCGAAGAGGGCACGCACGAATACCAGTACGCGCGCAACACCCTCATCGAGATGAATCTCTCCCTCGTCCGGTACGCGGCGGCCCGCTTCCGCAGCCGCAGCCAGGGTGAGATGGAGGACATCGTCCAGGTCGGCACCATCGGGCTCATCAAGGCCATCGACCGGTTCGAGCTGACCCGCGAAGTCGAGTTCACCTCCTTCGCCGTCCCCTACATCGTCGGTGAGATCAAGCGCTTCTTCCGCGACACCAGCTGGGCCGTCCACGTGCCGCGCCGCCTGCAGGAGGCCCGCGTGGAGCTGGCCAAGGCGACGGAGGAACTGCGCACCCGCCTCGGCCGTACGCCCACCACGCGTGAACTGTCCGAGCTGATGTCGCTGTCCGAGGAAGAGGTCATCGAGGCCCGCAAGGCGTCGAACGGCTACAACTCCTCGTCCCTCGACGCCGCGCTCACCGCCGACGGCGGCGCGGACGGCGAGGCCGTCCTCGCGGACTTCATCGGGGAGGAGGACGCCTCGCTGGAACTGGTCGAGGACTTCAACTCCCTGGCCCCGCTGATCGCCGAACTCGACGACCGTCAGCGCCGGATCATCCACATGCGCTTCGTCGAGGAGCGCACCCAGGCGCAGATCGGCGAGGAGCTCGGCATCTCGCAGATGCATGTCTCCCGGCTCATCACCCGCATCATCAAGCGGCTGCGGACGGGCCTGCTCGACCCCTCGGTCGCCTGACACGCCACACGCCACACGCCACACGGCACAGCCGGTACGACGGTCCCGTCGCCCCGCTCCCGGACTCCGGTCCGGAACGGGTCGGCGGGACTTCGCGTGCGTCGGTCCGGGCGACCCCGGACCGAAAGGGTTCTGTGTATCCCCTTCACTCGCGCTTATTCCTGCCAACGGCCACATTTTTTGGGCCGTCGAGGAGTTTTCCTTCACGCTTTGTTCAGCACCTGCGTTCTGGGTTAGCCTGCGGCGTATTTTCTCATCGGGATGACCCGTGATCTGCGGGAATGCCACGGACAGGCACGGGGACCGTCCGTGGCCCGGCGCGTGATTCCGAGTTCCGTCGTACGGGACTCCAGGGGAGCGGAACGAGGGTGGGTATGGCCAGGGCAGCGAGCGAGACGTCCGTGAGGACACCGGGCGAGCAGGAGTTGCGCCAGTTGCTGGCCGGCCTCACCGCCGTGCGCGACGGCGACTTCGGCACCCGGCTCCCCGACGAGGCCGGCGGCCTGCTGGGCGACATCGCGACCGTGTTCAACGGCATGGTGGACCAGCTGTCGGTGTTCACCTCCGAGGTGACGCGAGTGGCGCGCGAGGTCGGCACGGAGGGGACGCTCGGCGGCCAGGCCGAGGTGCCGGGTGTCTCCGGCACGTGGGCCGACCTCACCGACTCCGTCAACGCCATGGCGGGCAACCTCACCACTCAGGTCCGTGACATCGCGCAGGTGGCCACGGCGGTCGCCAAGGGCGATCTCTCCCAGAAGATCGATGTGCCCGCCCGCGGCGAGATCCTCCAGCTGAAGGAGACCGTCAATACGATGGTCGACCAGCTCTCCGCCTTCGCCGACGAGGTCACCCGCGTCGCCCGCGAGGTCGGCACCGACGGACGTCTCGGCGGGCAGGCCGACGTCAAGGGCGTCAAGGGCACCTGGCGCGATCTCACCGACTCCGTCAACCTCATGGCGGGCAACCTCACCGCCCAGGTCCGCAACGTCGCCCAGGTGGCCACGGCGGTGGCCCAGGGCGACCTCTCCCAGAAGATCACCGTCGACGCCCGCGGCGAGATCCTCGAACTCAAGAACACCATCAACACGATGGTCGACCAGCTCTCCGCCTTCGCCGACGAGGTCACCCGCGTCGCCCGCGAGGTCGGCACGGCGGGCAACCTGGGCGGACAGGCCACGGTGCGGGGCGTCTCCGGCACCTGGAAGGACCTCACCGACAACGTCAACGTGATGGCGTCGAACCTGACCGGTCAGGTCCGCTCCATCGCGCAGGTGGCCACGGCCGTGGCCCGCGGCGACCTGTCGCAGAAGATCACCGTGGAGGCGAAGGGCGAGGTCGCCGCCCTGGCCGACGTCATCAACACGATGGTCGACACGCTGTCCGCGTTCGCGGACGAGGTGACCCGCGTCGCCCGCGAGGTCGGCACCGAGGGACGCCTCGGCGGCCAGGCGCACGTACCGAACGTGGCGGGCACCTGGAAGGACCTCACCGACAACGTCAACTCGATGGCCAACAACCTCACCGGACAGGTGCGCAACATCGCCCTGGTGACGACGGCGGTGGCCAAGGGCGACCTGTCCAAGAAGATCGACGTCGACGCCCGCGGCGAGATCCTCGAACTCAAGACGACCATCAACACCATGGTCGACCAGCTCTCCGCGTTCGCGGCGGAGGTCACCCGTGTGGCACGGGAGGTCGGCAGCGAGGGCAGGCTCGGCGGCCAGGCCGAGGTGGAGGGTGTCTCGGGCACCTGGAAGCGGCTGACCGAGAACGTGAACGAACTCGCCGGCAACCTCACGCGCCAGGTCCGTGCCATCGCCGAGGTCACCAGCGCCGTGGCCGAGGGCGACCTGACCCGGTCCATCACGGTGGAGGCCTCGGGCGAGGTCGCCGACCTGAAGGACAACATCAACTCCATGGTCGAGTCGCTGCGTGAGACCACGCGCGCCAACCAGGAGCAGGACTGGCTCAAGACGAACCTGGCTCGGATCTCCGGCCTGATGCAGGGCTACCGCGACCTGGACGTGGTGGCCGACCTCATCATGGACGAGCTCACCCCGCTGGTCGCCGCGCAGTACGGCGCCTTCTATCTCGCCGAGGAGACCGCGAAGGGGACGGAGCTGAGGCTCGTCGGGTCGTACGGCTACCCCGACGAGGACGGGCGCCCCACCCGTATCCCGCTGGGCCGCTCGCTCGTCGGGCAGGCGGCACGCAGCCGCCGGGCCATCACCGTGGACGAGCTGCCGCCGGGCTACGTCACCATCTCCTCGGGCCTGGGCCAGACGGCGCCGACGGCTCTGGTGGTGCTCCCCATCGTCGTCGAGGAGCAGGTACTCGGTGTCATCGAGCTCGCCTCGGTCACCCGCTTCAAGCAGGGCCACCGCACCTTCCTGGAACAGCTGATGGAGACCATCGGCGTCAACGTCAGCACCATCGTGGCCAACGCCCGCACCGACGAGCTGCTGGGCGAGTCGCAGCGTCTGACCGCCGAACTCCAGGCACGGTCGGAGGAACTGCAGGTCCAGCAGGACGAACTGCAGCGCTCCAACGCCGAGCTGGAGGACAAGGCCTCGCTGCTCGCGACCCAGAACCGCGACATCGAGGCGAAGAACCTCCAGATCGAGCAGGCCCGGCAGGAACTCGAGGCGCGGGCCCAGCAGTTGTCCCTGGCGTCCAAGTACAAGTCCGAGTTCCTGGCCAACATGAGCCACGAGCTGCGGACGCCGCTCAACAGCCTGCTCATCCTCGCCCAGTTGCTGGCGCAGAACCCCTCGCGCAATCTCACGCCGAAGCAGGTCGAATACGCCGGGATCATCCACTCCGCGGGCTCCGACCTGCTCCAGCTGATCAACGACATCCTCGATCTGTCGAAGGTCGAGGCCGGCAAGATGGACGTCACCCCCGAGCGGGTCCCGCTGCGCCAGCTGCTCGAGTACGTCGAAGCCACCTTCCGTCCGATGACCTCGCAGAAGAGCCTGGAGTTCACGGTCAGCACCGCTCCCGGGTCCCCGGTCGACCTCCTCACCGACGACTCCCGGCTGCGGCAGGTGCTGCGCAACCTGCTGTCGAACGCGGTCAAGTTCACCGAGCGGGGACGCGTCGAGCTGCGGATCGAACCGGCGGCCGACCAGGAGATCCCCGCGGGCGTACGGCGGGGCGGCACGGTCGCCGCCTTCCGGGTCAAGGACACCGGGATCGGCATCCCCGAGCAGCAGCTGGAGACGATCTTCGGCGCCTTCCAGCAGGCCGACGGCACCACGAGCCGCAAGTACGGCGGGACCGGCCTGGGGCTGTCCATCACCCGGGAGATCGCCCACCTGCTCGGTGGAGCGGTCACCGTCGACAGCACACCCGGACAGGGCAGTACGTTCACCCTCTTCCTGCCGGTCGCGCGCCCCGACTTCGAGGAACTGCTGGCCGGCGGCCGCAAGCCCGAGTCGGCGCCGGCCGAGGGCGCCGCGGCGCTCGACGAACGGCGGCACACGGTCGCCGGTTCGATCAGTCCGCCGAGCCGGCGGCGGCGCCGGCTGCTGGTCGTCGAGGAACGGCCGCGGGGCCTGCTCACGCTGGTGGCCGAGAGCGCGGTCGGCGATGTCGCCCGCAGCCGTGACGAGGGTGACGCGCGCGAGAGCGTCGACGTCGTCACGGTCGTGGGGGCAGAGGAGGCGGCGAGCGCGCTGGCCGCCGAGCCGTGGCACTGCGTCGTCCTCGAACTCGGCATGCCGGAAGGGGAGACGGCCCGGTTCCTCGAAGCGGTGGAGGGCGACTCGGCTCTGGCGACGGTTCCCGTCCTCGTCCACAACGGCAGCCGCGTCGACCTCGCACAGGAGCAGGCCCTGCAGTCCCGCTCCGGCGCCCGGTCCCTGGAGTTCCTGTCCAGTCTGGACGAGCTGCGCGAACGCATCGCGCTGCACCTGTCCGCGGACCAGCCCGGCGACGTGGTCCCGCTGGTCCGCGCCGAGGAGGCGAGGAGCCGGCCCGCACAGCCGATCGACGACGCGTTCCGGGGCCGTACGGTGCTCGTCGTCGACGACGACGCCCGCAACCTCTTCGCGCTCAGCGGGATCCTGGAGCTGCACGGGTTCCAGGTGCTGCACGCGGAGAACGGCAGGAAGGGCATCGAGACGCTGCTGAGCCGGCCCGAGGTCGCGCTGATCCTGATGGACGTGATGATGCCCGAGATGGACGGGTACACGGCGACCGCCGAGATCCGCAAGATGCCCCGGTACGCCGAGCTGCCGATCATCGCGGTGACGGCGAAGGCCATGCCCGGCGACCGGGAGAAGAGCCTGCTGTCGGGTGCCAGCGACCACGTCACGAAGCCGGTCGACACCAACGACCTCATCGCCTGCGTCCGACGCTGGCTGGGGGAATGACATGGCGCTCAGCACCCACCGCCAGGGCCGGTCGGCGGGGCAGCCGCCACGGCCGCCCCTCCCCCGCCCCGCAGAGGGCCCGCGTCGAAGAACGGCCGCACCGTGAACATTCCTGAGACGACCGACGCGAACGTCGCCGGTTCGGCGGACGTCGCGGACCAGACGGACGCCGACCGGTCCGGCGAGCCGGCGGGCGTGGCCCGGACCTCTCCGGTCGGGCGGCTGGCGGCCACGGTCGAGCGGCTGCGCCGCGAGGTACGGGCCGCCCAGGCGGAGGCCGACGGACGGGCCCTGATCGAGCTGGCCAAGGGCATCCTGGTCGAGCGGCTGGGCTGCGGGCCGACGCAAGCCGCCCGCCAGCTCACCGAGTTGGCCGAGCAGGCCAAGGTGCCGCAGCTCCAGCTCGCGGTCGAGATCATCAACCAGGCGGCGCACGACCGGCTTTCGGAGGTGACCAGCACCTTCCTCGCCGTCGCGACGGACCGCGCGCCGAAGGACGACGCCCCGGCGGTACGGCTGCGCGCGGCCGAGAGCGGTGCCCTGGCGGCGGACGACACCCAGGCGGTGGCCGACTCCCTGCTCCAGCACGCGCTGACCCCGCTCGGGGCCGTCGCCGTGGCCATCTGGGCGGCGGACGCCGACGGTTCGCTCTCGCTGGCGGGCAGCGCCGGCTTCTCGGCGGCCGAGGCCAGGCGCTGGCGTTACGTACCGCCGGGCGTGGCGACGATGGCGCGCCGCGCGCTGTCCGAACGTACGGCCCAGTGGGCGGCCTCGCTGTCGGGCACCGGACTGCCCTCCATCGGGCACGCGGCCCATCCCGACGGCGGAAGGGTCGCGGTACCGGCCGGCTCCGGGGGCCGTATCCACGGCGTCCTGGAAATCGCCTGGCCGTCCGCCCTGGAGCCTCAGCCGCCGCAGGTCGTCCGTCAGGTCGAGGCGCTGGCGGAGCTGTGCTCGCACACGCTGGAGACGCACACGCTGCCGGGCGAGGGGCACGACGCGCGGGGGACGGACGACGTCTCCGAACTGATCGACCTGGTGGACGGCTTGCACGATCCAGCCCTGGTCCTGGTGCCCCATCTCGACGACCAGGGACGGCTCGCGGACTTCCGCATCCGTCATGTGAACGGCCGTTTCCTCGATCCGGCCGGGCGGCCCCGCGGCACCGTCCACGGCGCGCTGCTGCTGGAGGCCTACCCGATGGTCGCCGGGGACAGCGACCTCTTCCAGTGCATCGAGCGGGTCTACGCCACCGGGGAGCCGTTCCGGGCGCGGCGCATGGATCTCACGGCGCTGGTCGACCAGGTGCCGCTGTCGGCCGTGGCCGACATCAACGTCAGCCGGCACGGCGGAACGGTGCTGCTCATCTGGCGCATAGAGGACGAGACCGCGCGGCTGGCGAGTCTGCTCCAGCACGCCCAACGGCTGGGCAGGATCGGCGGCTTCGAGGAGAACCTGCTCACCGGCGAGATCATCTGGAACGACACGCTCTTCGACCTGTACGGCCGCTCCCCCTCGGGTGCTCCCGTGGCGCTGGAGGAGTTGCCCGCGCACGCCCATCCGGACGACGCCGTCGCCATCGGACGCTTCCTGCGCACCGTCCTGCATCACCGCCGGCCCGCCACGGCCGCGTTCCGTCTGCAGCGTCCCGACGGTGTCACCCGGCACATCCGTATGGTGGCCGAGCCGGTGCTCGACGCCGACGGCCGGCTCTTCGTGGTCCGCGGGGCGTACCAGGACATCTCGGCGCAGCACTGGACCGAGGTCGCCCTGGCGGTCACCCGGGACCAGCTGGCGCACACCGAACAGCAGGCGCACGAACGCAACCGGCTGACCCTCCAGCTGCAGCACGCGATCATGCCGCCGACCCAGGCTCCGTTGCGGGCTCCGGGGCTCGAAGTGGCGGTGCGGTACCGGCCGGCGGAGACCGAGCAGCTGGTCGGCGGCGACTGGTACGACGCCGTCGTCCTGCCCTCCGGCCTTGTCCTGCTGTGCGTCGGGGACGTGGCCGGTCACGGGATCGAGGCGGCGACCAGCATGGTGGTGCTGCGCAACGCGCTGCGCGGGCTCGCCGTGACCGGTGCCGGACCCGGCCAGCTGCTGTCGTGGCTCAACATCGTGGCGCACCATCTGACGGGCGGGGTCACCGCCACCGCGGTCTGCGGCATCTACGATCCGCGCCGCCGTGTTCTGCGCTGGGCCAGGGCCGGGCATCTGCCGCCCGTTCTGGTCCGTGACGCGGAGGCCAACCCGCTTCCGCTCCTCAAGGGCATCCTGCTCGGTGCCGTCCCCGAGGCGACGTTCGAGGAGGACGAGGTGCAACTGGCGGTCCACGACACCCTGTTGATGTACACGGACGGTCTGATCGAACGGCGCGACCGCTCGGTGGAGGTGTCGCTGCGCCAGCTCCTGAACGCGGCCCGTACGACGTCCAGGACCTTGGACCACCAGCTCGACCGGCTCCTGACGTACAGCAGGTCCGACACCGACGACGACACCTGCATCGTCGGTATCCAGGTCGCCTAGGACCGGCCGGGGAACGCCGAGCGGGACGGTGGCCGGAAGCGGGTCCGCGACGGTTCCGGGCGCGGACGCACGAAGGCGGCCCCGCGGGCAGCCGGGGGGGGTGACTGCCTGCGGGGCCGTACGGCTCGGGTCCGCCAGGGGGGGTTGGCTCGCTCGAGTCGTCTCAGGATGCTGGTGCCCCGGTCCCGGCGGTGCATGCACACGGGTTTCCGGCCAGGATTCCCCTCGTATGGCCGAGCGTCCTGGCATTCGGCCCGGGGTCAGTGGGCGATGTCCGCGATGTGCGGCACCACCCGGGTCAGCCGCAGTACGCCCCACAGGACCAGCCCGGCCCCGATCAGCTCGGGCAGCAGCCACCAGCCGGTGCGGATCGTCTCGTCGAAGAGGATCACGCCGAGCAGCAGGCTGATCGTCGCGTCGCCGATGGTCAGCGCCGGCTGCGAGGCGGCCAAGGGGCCCGCCTGGAGGGCGTTCTCCAGCAGCAGGACGGCGCCCACCCCGGTCACGGCGAATCCGTAGGTCTGCCAGACGCCGAGGAAGGCGACGAAGCCGTCGCCGGTGAGCGTGCCCATGGCCGACTTCAGGAGCGCGGCCGTCAGCGCGTTGCTGATGGCCGACGCCGATCCCAGCACGGCGGCGCGGAACAGCGGCGGGCGGCCCGGGCGGGCGACGACGACCGCGACGGCCACGGCTCCCAGACACACGATCAGCACCGGGATCCAGCGCGTCATGGAGGCGTCGGACCGTGCGCCCGAGGGCGCCGCCGAGCCGAGGACGAGACCGAGGCCGGCCACCACACCGGCGACGGCCCACCATCCCGCGCGCGGCAGGCGGCGGTGCAGCAGCGGGATGGCGATCATCAGGGCGAAGGGCAGTTCCAGGATGAAGAGGGGCTGCACCAGGGACAGCGGTCCGTTCACCAGGGCCAGGGCCTGGAAGATCGCGGCCCCGATCACCCCCGCGATGCCGATCAGCCACGCGGGCTGCCGGGCCAGTCGCAGGATGAGGCGCAGTCCCCCGCCCTCGGCGACGCGGGAAGCCGCCTTGCGCTGGAATGCCGTGCCCATCGCGTTACTGGCGGCCCCGAGAAGCGCGAACAGCACGGCCAGCCCTATCACTCCTCCACCATGCCCCGGCACGGTGGGCCGGGCCTCTCCGGACTCGCCGACCGGACGACGCGGGGCCCGGGCGGACGACGCGGGCCCGGGCGGACGGTCGTCAGGAACTCCGCCGGACTTCTTGCGGAGCGGACGCCGCCCCGGGACAGGGTCGGCGCGATTGCTTGGGAAGCAGGCACGCACCGCGTTCTTTCCGCGGGGCTGCGCGGTCGCGCGTCCCGGCGGTGCGGCGGCGGCCCGTCATGCCTTCCCGTGGGCGTTCGGGCTACCGGTGGAAACAGACGCCGTCAGTAGAGGATGCCGTACACCATGAGCCAGGAGGCACAGCTCCCGCCCGTCGCCGACGGGCGCGTCCCCGAGCCGGACGCGAACTCCGCCGACCTGCACGAAGAGATCGTCCGTCTGCGGGAGCACAACGCCGATCTGCAGGAACGCCTGCACGCGCACCCGGCGATCTCGCTGGCGCAGGGCGTGCTGATGGAGCGCTACCGGTTGCCCGCGCCCGAGACGTCCTTCGCCCTGCTGCGCGAGGCGTCGCAGCGGTTCAACATCAAACTGCACACGCTCGCGGACGCGGTCGTCAGGACCCCGCACCGCGCCGACGGACCGGCCCGCGCCGCGGAGCGCGCCCGGACGGCCCCTCCCCCGCTGCCCGGACTGCGGACGGCCGGGGCCGGGCCGATCGCACCCACCAGGGCGAGGTGGTGGGCGCCGCTCTGCACCGGGTCCTGGACATCACGGGGACCGGCATGGGCAATGTCCAGCTCGCCGAGGGGGACGCCTGCGGATGGTGCGGCACTCGGGTCTCGAACGCGAGTTCACGAGCTTCTTCGCGTTCGTCGACTCGCCCACCACCTCGTGCGCCCAGGCCGCCGAAGACCGCAGACAGGTCACCGTCCGGGACGTGGCGACCGCCGACGTCTTCGACGAGGGCTCCCGTCGCGTCATCCTGCGAGCGGGCAGCCGGGCCTGCCACAGCGTGCCCCTGGTCAACCGGGCCGGCGTGCCGATCGGCATGGCCTCCTCCCACCACGAGCGGCCGTTGCCCGGGTTCACCCGCGCCCAGCTCCACGCGCTGGAGACCACCGGCCTGATGGTGGGCCGCTGGCTCTGCTGGCACCGGCACACCGTCGTACGCGACGCACTGGACCATCTGCACACGACGGCGACCGCGGAGCGCTGAGCGCCCGGGAGCCGCCGTGTCCACCGGGAGCGTCGCACCGGGCGTTCAGCCGACGGTGACGACCACGGAGTGCCGGCCGTCGGCGCCGTCGGGGATGGTCCGGGTGCGTCGGCCGGTCTGGACGTGACCGGTGCGATCGGTCGCCCGGACCGTGAGGGTGTGGCCGCCGCGGGTGGCCTGCCAGGGGAAGGACCACTGGCGCCAGGTGTCGACGGTGTCCTCGGCCGCCAGGTCGGCCTCCCGCCAGGGCCCGTCGTCGATCCGCACCTCGACCTTGTCGATCCCGCGGTGCTGGGCCCACGCGACCCCGGCGACCATGACGGTGCCCGCCTCGGGCCGCGCGAACGGCTTGGGCGTGTCGATGCGGGACTGGGTCTTGACCGGGGCCCTGCTCGCCCACTTCCGCCGCACCCAGTACGGGTCGTACGCGGCGAACGTGGTCAGCTCGATGTCCTTGATCCACTTGCACGCGGACACGTATCCGTACAGGCCCGGGACGAGCATCCGCACCGGAAAGCCGTGCGCGAACGGGAGCGGCCGGCCGTTCATCCCGACGGCCAGCAGAGCGTCACGACCGTCCATGACGTCCTCGACGGGACTGCCGATCGTCATCCCGTCGACGGAACGCGCCACGAGCTGATCGGCCGGACCACCCTCGGACGGCGGTCGCACCCCGGACTCGGCGAGGAGGTCCGCCAGGCGCACTCCGATCCAGCGGGCGTTGCCCACGTAGGGGCCGCCGACCTCGTTGGACACGCAGGTGAGCGTGATGTCCCGCTCGATCAGCTCGCGCCGCAGGAGATCGTCGAAGGTCAGGGTCATCGGGCGGCCGACGCCCCGGCCGTGGATCCTCAGCCGCCAGCCGGTGGCGTCCACCTTGGGGACCACCAGAGCCGTGTCCACCCGGTAGAAGTCGGCGTTCGCCGTCACGAACGGGCTGATGCCGGGTACCCGGAGCCGCGCCCCCCGGGGAATCGGCGCGGCCGGGGACGCGACGGCGGGCAGGACCAGGTCGGTGCGGGAGGCGACCGCGTCCTGACCGCGCGCGCCGTTCAGCGACCGGCCCACCGCCCCCGCGCCGGCCGATGCCGCGGCGGCCGCCGTGGCGGCCACGATGAAACCGCGCCGGTCCCAGCCGGACTCCCCCGGCGTGGCGGCCGGGGCCGCCCCCTCGGCGGTGACGGGCTCGTCCCGGTCCGGCCGGGAGTCCGGTGCGGAGGGTGCGGAGGGTGCGGGCCGGGTGGTGGAGAGCCGGCCGACCAGGATGTACAGGAGCAGCGCGCCGCACACGGCTCCGGCAGCCGAGGGCAGGGCGTCGGTCCAGCTCGTGGAGTCGGGACGGGTGAGCGCGGCGGCACCGCCGATCACACCGAACAGGAGCACTCCCAGAGCGCCCGCGCGGCGACGGCGCACCGCGAGCACGCCGAGCGCACAGGCGAACAGCGCGAGGACGACCAGAATGCCGAGCTGGAGAACGAGCTTGTCATCGGTGCCGAAATGACGAATCGCCCAGTCCTTCACCGAAGGCGGTGTGCGGTCGATCGTGGCGCCCCCGACGGCGACGACCGGGCCCGCCTCGGGTCGGACGAGCGCGCTCACCGCCTCGGCGACGGCGAGGGCGGCGAACCCGGCGAGCACGCCGCTCAGCGCACCGAGGGAGTACCTCACCCAACTCGCCGGCGCGTCCCGATCCTTCTGTCCCGCCTGTCCCGCCTGTCCCGCCCGTCCTGGCTGTCCTGGCTGTCCTGGCTGTCCTGGCTGTCCTGTCGTCACGGTCGGAATCCGATCCCGGGCGTCCGGCGGATTGGTCGCTCACCCCATCCGATGAAGTCCCTTCCCCGTCTGGGTCGGAAGCGTCGGACCCGGCGCGCACCGATCGGTCCGCCGGGCGGCAGGGGCGAGTCGGTGGTGGGATGAAACCCCGCCGAATGGGCAGACGCCCGGTGGAGCCCCGTCACCCTCATCCCCGTGAGTGGCGGGGCTTCGTGTTCCTGGCGCGGTCACGGCCGCCCCGCGTCGGTTCGTCTCCCCTTCCCGCCGCCCCTGGAGGGACCGGCGCGCTTCCTGCCCGTGCCCGCGTCGCCGGACGACCGGAATGCGCGGCAGCGCGGAATGGAGGACGGTTGTGGCAGAGGGAGGAGTGCCATGGCCACGAAGGCCGCGCCCGGTCAGCGGGACGAGAAGGACCGGGGATGGCTGCGCGGCTCGCCCCCTCCGCGCTGGGTGCGGCTGCTTCCGCCGGTCCTGCTGGTGGTGGTCTGCGTGAGCGAGCTCGCCACGAGTCACGATCTGGACATCGGCTTCCTGCTGGGCGCCATCCCCTCCCTGGCCGTGCTCTCGTACGGGCCCATGGCGACGGCCGCCTTCGGCGCGATCGTCGTGATCGTGATGAACATCCCCGCCATGCAGCTCAACAATCCGGGCAACGCGGACCTGCTCACGATCACCTTCATCGCCGTGCTCAGTGTGTTCGTGTCCCTGGTCCGCAGCCGCAGGGACGCGCATCTGGTCACCGTGCGCTCGGTGGCGGAAGCCGCCCAGCTCGCCGTTCTGCCGCCGCTCCCCGAACGTGTCGGGCCGGTGCGCTGCGTGGGGCTGTACCGGCCCGCGCAGCAGGAGACGCTGGTCGGTGGGGACTTCTTCGACGTACGCGACGGGCCCTTCGGGGTCCGGGCCGTGATGGGCGACGTCCAGGGGCACGGGCTGTCGGCGGTGGGAACGGTCGCCTCGCTTCTCGGGGCGTTCCGGGAGACGGTGCTGGACCAGCGTGATCTGGAGGCGGCGGCGGCCCGCCTCGATCGCCGGCTCGTCGTGGACTCCGCGTCGGTCGACCACGCCGAGATGTTCGCCACCGCGCTGCTCCTGGAGTTCTCCCGAGGCGCCGACACGGTGCGGCTGGTGTCCTGCGGGCACCCCCATCCACTGCTGCTGCGCGGCGCGAAGGCCCTCGAACTCGACACCGAGCCGGGGGCCCCGCTGGGGCTGGGCTTCTTCGAGGTGTCCCCGCCGCGTGGGCGCACGGTGGACCTGGAGCCCGGCGATCGGCTGTTCCTGGCGTCGGACGGTGTGAGCGAGAGCCGGAATCCGGCCGGCGTCTTCTACCCGCTGCCGGATCGGCTGGCCGAGTTCGCCGAGGAGCCTTCGGACGCTCTGGTCGACCGCGTGTGGCAGGACCTCGTCCAGTACTGCCCCTCGATCCGTGACGACGTCTCGATCCTGCTCCTCGCACCGCGGATCCGGGATGACGACGACCGCGACGGCGGCTGACGGCGACTGACGGCCCGAGGACGTAGGTACCGGGCCGGGCAGCACGGACGGGCCGGGCGGTACGGACAGGCCAGGCGGTACGGGCGGTACGGACGGGCCGGGCGGTACGGGCCGACGCGGGGCCGGGGCCGGGACCGGACCGCCCGACCCGCCTCAGGTCGCCGCGATGTCCAGCGCCGCGATGTACCCGAACGTCATCGCGGGACCGATCGTCGAGCCCGCTCCCGCGTAGCTGTGGCCCATGACGGCCGCGCTGGCGTTGCCCGCCGCGTACAGGCCGGGGATCACCGTGCCGTCGGGCCGCAGGACGCGGGCCCGGGCGTCCGTGGCCAGACCGCCCTTGGTGCCCAGGTCGCCCGGAACGATCCTGAAGGCGTGGAACGGTGGGAGCCACAGAGGGGCCAGGGAGGAATTGGGGAGGATCGCGGGGTCCGTGTAGTAGTGGTCGTAGGCGCTGGCGCCGCGATGGAAGTCCGGGTCCGTGCCGTTCAGGGCCAGGCCGTTGAAGCGGCTGACGGTGGTGCGCAGGGCGGCGGCGGGGACACCGATCCGGCCGGCGAGGTCGTCCAGGGACCAGGCCTTGTACGCGGCGCCGGAGGTGTACCAGGCGTCGGGGAACGTGAACGTCGGCGCGACGTCCTTGAAGAGGTAGCGGTTGCGGTAGTTCTGGTCGATGATCAGCCACGCCGGGATGTCCGGCGCGCTCGGGTTGCGCTCGTACATGGTGTGCACGACGTCGCTGTAGGGCGCGGCCTCGTTGACGAAGCGTGCTCCGGCGGCGTTGACCAACAGGCCGCCGGGCAGCGTGCGTTCGGCGAGGCAGAAGTAGGGCTGGTCGGGCAGCGGGATGGCCGGGCCCCACCAGGCGTCGTCCATCAGGTCGAGGGCGGCCCCGGCGCGACGGCCCGCCAGGATGCCGTCGCCGGTGTTCTCCTTGGCTCCCACCGTCCAGGCGGTCCCGATGGGCTGGCGCTGGTACTGGGCGCGCATGGACGCGTTGTGCTCGAAGCCGCCCGAGCCGACGATGACCCCGCGCCGTGCCCTGACCAGGCCGGACGTGCCGTTCTGGGTGACGACCGCGCCGGTGACGGCACCGTTCTCCACGAACAGGTCGGACAGCGGGGTGTTCAGCCACACCGGGACCCGGGCGGCGAGCAGGCCCGCGCGCAGCCCGGCGGCGAGCGACTGGCCCATCGTCAGCGGCTTCTGGCCGAGCAGCGCCGCTCTGGTGCCCCGGGCCAGGCACTCGGTGGCGACGGCCGCGCCCTTCGCGCTCACCGCGGCGAGGGTGAGCCACTTGTAGTCGGCGCTGAAGACGACCATGCCGGCCGGGACCGCCATGTACGCCGGGTTCAGGTGGGCGAGTTCGGCTCCGAGGATGGTGCCGTCGAGCTGGTCGGGCTCCATGGATCGGCCGCCCGGGAGCCCGCGGGGAAGCTCCGGGTAGTAGTCGCTGTACCCCTCCATCCAGCGGAAGCGCAGCGGGCTGTTGGCCATGACGAAGGAGATCATGGCCGGTCCGTTGCCGAGGAAGGCCTGTTGACGGGCGGCGGAGACGTCCGGGCCGACCACGGCCGCGAGGTAGGTGGCGGCCTTCGCCGGGGTGTCGGGGACGCCCGCGGCGAGGATCACCGGGTTGTTGGGGATCCAGATGCCCGCGCCGGAGCGAGCCGCCGAGCCTCCGAAGGTCGGCGCCTTCTCCAGGACGACGCAGCTCAGTCCCTTCTTCGCGGCGGTCAGCGCCGCGGTCATCCCCGCGGCTCCGGAACCGACCACGACGACGTCGTACGTGCCCAGCAGCGGCAGGTCGGCCGCCGTGGCGGCTCCGGTGGCACCGGCGGCGAGCGCGAGGGAGGCACCCGTGGCCGCGCCGAGCACCCGGCGCCGCGAAGGGCCGGGCGTCGGGAAGGAGTCGGTACGTCTGGCGGGGTCGGCGCTCGGGGACATGGCAGGGCGCTCCAGCAGGGCGAAGGAATGTGAGGCGTTCCGTGCTCCGGGAGCCGACAGGCCCCCGCCGTACCGGTTCTGATGCAGCGTCAGGAAATGTCGCGCGAGGGTCTTGTGAAGTCAAGAGCAAGCGGATCAGACTTCGCCGATCACCCCAAGATCGGACACAAGTTACCAACCGGTATGTAGTGACTTAACAAGCTGGCAACAGTAGAACCTGTTCCCACTCATCGAGAGTGAGGAGTGTCACATGGGTGACATCAACCAGCAGAACAAGGATTCCAGAGGTGTCTCGCGCCGACGATTCATTGCTGGAACGAGTTCTATTCTTGGAGCCGTGAGTCTTGCCGGTCGTGCCGCCGCGGCCCCGGCACAGGTCGCCACGGCGGCCTCGTCGATCCCTTCCGGAGCACATGTCCCCGTCCTGGTGATCGGCACCGGATACGGCGGCGCCGTCGCCGCTCTGCGCCTCGCCCAGGCGGGCGTCGACGTGCAGATGGTCGAGATGGGCATGGCCTGGGACACCCCGGGCTCGGACGGCAAGATCTTCGCCAACACGACCAGCCCGGACCAGCGTTCCTACTGGCTGCGCACCAGGACGAAGCAGCCTCTCAGCAACTTCCTCGGCTTCCCCATCGACAAGGACATCCCCCGCTACACGGGCATTCTGGACGCCGAGGAGATGGGCCAGATCATCGTGTACCAGGGCCGCGGCGTCGGCGGCGGATCGCTGGTCAACGGAGGCATGGCGGTCACCCCGAAGCGGGAGAACTTCGGCGCGATCCTCCCGTCGGTGAACGCCGACGAGATGTACGCGACCTACTATCCGCGCGCCAACGCCGGGCTCGGTGTCGGTCTCGTGGACCCGGCGTGGTTCGACACCACCGACTGCTACCAGTACGCCCGCGTCGGCCGTAAGCACGCCCAGCGTTCCGGCTTCCCGTTCGTCTTCGTGCCCGACGTGTACGACTGGGACTACATGAAGCGGGAGGCCGCCGGCACCGCCACCAAGTCGGCGCTCGCCGGGGAGATCCTCTACGGCAACAACTACGGCAAGAAGTCGCTCCAGAAGACCTATCTCGCCCAGGCCGCGGCCACCGGCAGGGTCACCATCTCACCGCTGCACAAGGTCACTTCGGTCTCGCCCGCGGCCGGTGGCGGCTACACCGTCCTGATCGACCAGCTCAACACCAACGGCGACGCCACGGCCTCCAAGACGGTGACCGCGGACCGGGTCTTCTTCGCGGCCGGCAGTGTCGGGACCAGCAAACTGCTGGTCAAGCTGAAGGCCACCGGCGCACTGCCCGGCCTGAACGGCGAGATCGGCCAGGGCTGGGGCGACAACGGCAACGTCATGTGCGGCCGCGCCAACCACCTGTGGGACCCGACCGGCGCGCTGCAGGCCAGCATTCCCTGCGGCGGCATCGACAACTGGACCGCGGGCGGCGCGTTCGCCGAGGTCGCGCCCCTGCCCACCGGCATCGAGACCTACGCGTCGTTCTACCTGTCCATCACCAAGAACCCGAACCGCGCCCAGTTCTCCTGGAACGCCGCCACCGGCACCGTCGACCTCAACTGGCAGACCGCCTGGAAGCAGCCGGCCATCAACATGGCCAAGTCGATCTTCGACAAGATCAACGCGAAGGAGGGGACGATCTACCGGACCGATCTCTTCGGCACGTACAAGATCTGGGGCGACCACCTCACCTACCACCCGCTCGGCGGCGCCGTGCTCAACAAGGCCACCGACAACTACGGCCGTCTGCAGGGCTATTCGGGCCTGTACGTCATCGACGGGGCGCTGATTCCCGGCAACACCAGCGTCAATCCGTTCGTCACTATCACGGCACTCGCCGAACGGAACATCGAGAAGATCATCGCCGTCGACCTCTAGCGTGTCCGGGCCGCCCGAGCGGCCCGGATCCGCTCAGTGGCCCGGATCCCCCGCGGTCCGGTCGCCTCAGTGGGTCGGCAGCACGCACACGGCGTCGAGGCCCAGCACGTGGTTGAGCCGGCCGAAGGCCAGCCAGGAACCGATGCTCATGCTCAGCTCCACGATCTCCCGCTGGGTGTACAGCGCGGTCATCCGCGCCCAGAAGTCCTCGTCCAGACCGTGGTGATCCAGGGCGTACCGCTCGGCGTACTCGGCGGCCAGCCGTGTGCGGTCGTCGAAGGCGTCGGAGGTACGCCACTGGGTCACCGCGTCCGCGAACTCCTCCTCGACCCTGTGGCCCTCCCGCTCCGTGCGCCAGTCGAGACAGAACTGGCACCCGTTGATCTGCGCGATGCGCAGGCGCGCGGCCTCGAACTCGCGAAGGCCCAGCGTCGTGTGCTCGTACACCGACAGGGAGAAGTTCGCGGCGGCCATGCCGATGCCGGGCACCATCTCGCCCCACACGTATCCGATCGGTTCCTGTCCCTCGGGAATGTCGATGTGCAGGGTCATGGGTCACTTCCTTCCGAGTCGGCCGACTGCGGGGCGCAGCGGGACGTCGAGTGCGTCGTAGAGTCCTGGTTCCGCGTCCACCAGCCAGTCGATGGCGCCGACCAGGCGGCCGACCGCGGTGGCGTTCCCGCCGGCTGAGCGGTTCTCGCCCTCGTCGGTGGCCTCGACGGTGACCTCGATGCGCGGGCGGCCCTCGATGATCACGCGGTGGGCACCGTCCCCGTCGGGTGGCGTCGGCCAGTCCGGCGCGCAGGAGGCGTGGATGCGGGTGACGTGCTCGATGACGATCCGGGGCTCTCCCCCGACGATCCCCTGCACCTCGAAGCGCACGGCGCCCTGGGTACCGGCCGCGAACTCGCCCATGGTGCGGGTGTTCACCGTGGCCGTGAGCGGGCGGCGCTCCAACGTCTCGCGGATGTCGTCGAGTTCGACGCCGAGCGCCCGTGCCATGAGCCGTATCTGGCCGCCCCACACCATGGTCGGGATCGACGGGGCGAGCATCAGCGGCTCGTAGTCCATCGGCTGCCCCATGCCGACCAGGTACCGGACGGATTCCTCCTGTTCGTACGTGGAGTAGTCGAAGATCTCCTGGCAGCGGATGGCGTCGACCGTGGTGCCGAGACCGCTGATCAGCAGGGGCAGTACGTCATTGCCCCAGCCGGGATCGACTCCGGAGACGAACAGGGAGCCGCCGCCGTCCGCGATGGCGGCGAGCACGGGCTCCCGGAACTCCGGCGGGGCGTTGCGCTGGTCGTAGAGCGGATAGAGGGCGGGCGTGACGACCACCGCACCGGCCCGGATCGCCCTGCCGATGTCGGCGAGGGCCTCGTCGGGGCGGATGTCGCCGGTGGCCGCGTAGACCACGGCTCCGGGGCCACCGGCCAGGACGGCGTCGATGTCGTCGCTCGCCGCGACCCCGAGGCCGTGGTCGAGCCCGGCGAGGTCGCCCGCGTCCCGGCCGGCCTTGTCGGGGTTGTGGACGAGCACGGCCGCGAGTTTCAGCTTCGGGTGGGCCTCGACGGCGCGGATGGCCGCGCGGCCGACATTGCCGGTACCCCAGACCACCGTGGAAATCATGCGGCGGAGGGTAGCGAGACGGCCTCGAGGTTCCTATAGCCGTGACCGGGGAAAGATTCCGGGCCCGGAGCCGGTCGAGGGGTCCTCGGCACACGACGGGGGCGCCGGAGCCGTGTGCCGCTCGTCCGGGGGTGACGGATGCGGCTCGGGGGGGTGCCGCCGGGGTCACCGCCTAAGCTCGGAGCATGGCCAAGTACTTCGATGTGCACCCGGACAACCCGCAGCGCCGCATCATCAGCCAGGTGGTGGAGATCGTCCGGAGCGGCGGGCTGATCGTCTACCCGACGGACTCCTGCTTCGCGCTCGGCTGCGCGCTCGGCAACAAGGACGGGATCGACCGCATCCGTTCGATCCGCCAGCTCGACGAGCGGCACCACTTCACCCTGATGTGCGAGGACTTCGCGCAGCTGGGGCACTTCGTACGGATCGACAACACCGTCTTCCGCACGGTCAAGGCGGCGACTCCCGGGAGTTACACCTTCATCCTCCCGGCGACGAAGGAGGCTCCGCGCAGGCTGCTGCACCCGAAGAAGAAGACCGTGGGGGTGCGGATCCCCGACCATGCCGTCGCCCAGGCGATCCTCTCCGAACTCGGCGAGCCGCTGCTGTCGAGCACCCTGCTGCTGCCGGAGGAGGACAAGCCGCTGACCCAGGGCTGGGAGATCAAGGACCGCCTCGATCATGTGGTGGACGCCGTCATCGACTCCGGCGACTGCGGCACCGAGCCGACGACCGTCATCGACTTCTCGGGCGCCGAGCCCGAGATCGTGCGCCTCGGAGCCGGGGACCCCTCCCGGTTCGAGTAGGCCCGGACACGGCACCGCGGCCCTGGTGTTCAATTAGTATG
>NZ_JBHWVI010000151.1:0-21140 GCF_042737005.1 Streptomyces sp. NPDC060027 | reverse complement strand
ATCCACGAAGGATTCGGTGGGGTCCCGACGGGCGACGGTTCGCCGGCCTGGCGATGCCACGGACGCGCACACACTCCGGACCGCGTCACCCTCGGTGCGCGATCAGTGCTCGCGCGGCGCGGGCACGACACGCTCCACCTCGGGGTGGACGGTGAGCAGCTGCCGCATGGCCGTCTCGGCCGCGGCACCGTCGGCAGCCGCGAGGGCGTCGACGATGCGGGCGTGATGTCCCAGCGAGGCGTCGTTCGGTCGGTCACAGCCGGTGACCGGGTTACCGGAAATCTGGAGGGCCGCCGAGACGATCCCCGAGAGGTGCTCCAGCATCCGGTTGCCCGCGAGCTGGATCAGCAGGGAGTGGAACTCGGCGTCAGCCCGCGAGAACGTGAGGGCGTCGCCCTGAGCCATGGAGTGGCCCATGATCTCGACCATGTCGCCGAGCCGCTGCTGGATCTCCTCGCGCCCATGTCCGGCCGCGAGGCGCGCGGCGAGCGGCTCGATGGTCCAGCGGAGCTCGCTCAGCTCGCGCCGCTGGTCGTCCCGCTGCGGCCCGAAGGCCCGCCACTCGATGATGTCCGAGTCGAGAAGGTTCCAGTCGCTGACGGGCCGCACGCGCGTGCCGACGTTCGGGCGGGCGCTGACCAGCCCCTTGGCCTCCAGGACGCGGAGCGACTCACGGACGACGGTCCGGGAGACCTCGAACCGCTGGCCGATCTCCTCGGGGACGAGCGGACGGTCCGCGCCGAGGTCTCCGGAGACGATCATCTGGCCGAGCTGCTGGACGAGTTGGCCGTGCAGTCCGCGTCCGCGGCTGCCCGCGGCGCGCCGGCCGACGCGGCCGAGCTCCGGCTCGGCGCTCGCCCACACAGGGGCGCCCACGCGGTCGACACCGGGGGCGTCGGCATAGGGGTAACGGTCGAGTTCGCCCGGTCCGGCCAGGCCGGAGTCTGAGGAACGGGCGGCGGTCATCATGGTCTGCGCAAGGGTACTCACGGGTCTTTTGTCGGCGCCGATTCCAACTCCCTTGAGGTCTTTGGTGAAAAGCACACGAAAGGGTGATCGCTCACCCCGTCGCAATTGACGCCTTATCGGAAAGAAATGGGCGTTCTTCGGGGAGTTGTGCGCACAGGGGGAACGGAAGGGTGCGGACAGTCGTCATCGGACCCGGCTCCGCAGGGTCGTGAGCAGATATGCGCAGAGCAGAGCGGCCAGCGACAACATCAGCGCTCCGCCCACAGGTTGGGCGAGCACCCGCACACCCGCCGCCAGGTAGCGCTCCCCACCGAACGGCCACTGCATCAGGACGAGCTCCCGAAGCCGCTCCGGGAACCCGGCCGCCGACCGCACAGACGGCCCCTGCAAGACCCTTTGTACGAGGGGTACGACGACGATCGGCACGGCGAGCACCGCCGCGAGCCCGGCGGCGGTGGACCGGAAGATGCCCGCCGCCAGCACGCCCGCCCACGCGCAGCCCATCACCAGGCCGAGCCAACTCGCGCTCAGCGAAAGCCAGTCCGGCGGAACTCCGGTGAGCTCCCGTCCGTAAACGAGGTAGAGCACTTCGAGGTCGCATCCCACCGTGAGGAATGCCAGCATCAGCGCGGCGCCCGAGGCGACGAGGAGCTTGGCGGTCAGCAGTCCCAGGCGGCGCGGGACGGTGCCGCGGTCCGTGGCCAGGGCGGGGTGGCGGAACTCCTCGCCGAAGGCGACGGCACCCAGCAGCCCGGCGCCGAGCGCGGCGGGCGGCAGCGGGAGTTCCCGCGGCCACGCCGCCAGCAGACGCGGCTGAGGCGTGTGACCGATTCTGGCCAGGAGGACGGACAGGAGGGCCGAGGTGACGAGAACGGCGGCCGCCGTGAGGTAGCCGGTGCCGACACCGGCCGCCCTGCGCAGTTCGTAGCGCAGAGGACGCAGCGGGCTCGGGGCCTGGCGTACGGAGATGGGCGGCGGGAGGGGGGAGAGGTCGTTCGCGTCCGCCGTCTCGGAGGGCGGCTCCTCGGTCCGGTGCTCGCCCGCTTCGGCGGACGGGGTCGGCTCCGGCCCCATGTCGCCCGTCTCGTCGGCGAGTTGGTGTACGAGGATGCCGTGCCGGAAGGCGATCTCACCGACGTCCGCGCAGGTGCTGCCGTACACCGAGAGCCGGTTGCCCTCCTCGCGCACGACTTCGACGGAGCGCTGCGCCGTGCGGGCCTCCTTGGTCAGCAGGGAGCCGAGCCGGGCGGCGTGCGGGCTGCGGACGGCGACCCGAGGCCGGAGCCGGGTGCGGGCGAAGTCCGCGGCCTCCTGGTCGGCGACGAGGCGGCCCTGCTCCAGCGTGACGACCCGGTCGGCGGTGCGCGCGGCCTCCTTGGGGTCGTCCGTGGTGAACAGCACCGTGCCGCCCTGTGTCGCGTGTGCGCGCAGAATCCCGTGCAGCCAGCGGCGCTCTCTGGCGCACAGGCCGTCCGTCGGATCGTCGAGCACGAGGGTGTGCGGGTCGGACAGGAGCGCGCAGGCCAGCCCGAGTCGGCGGTCCATGCCGCGGGAGAGCGTGCCCAGGCGCTCGTCGCGGAGGCTGACGAGCCCGACCACCTCGAGCACTTCGTCGGCGCGACGCACGGGCACGCCGGCGGCGGCGCACAGCATGCGGAGTTGACCGCGGACCGTGCGCGCGGGATGGCCCGGTACCTCGCCCATGAGCACGCCGACCTCGCGTGAGGGATGGGCGATCCGGTGCAGCGGCCGACCGCGGAAGTAGGTGACCCCGCGGCCCTGTTGGAGTTCGAGCATGAGCTTCAGCGCCGTCGTCTTGCCCGCGCCCGGGGCTCCGAGGAGCGCTGTGAGGTGGCCCGCGCGCGCCTCGAAGGACACGTCGTCCACTGCGGGCGGACGCGCCTTGCGGGTGTTGCTGGTCAGTCCGATGGCCTGGATCACTCGAAGCAAGATAGCGCGACATTTCCGAATTTCCGGGCACCTTGCGGCTCGCCTCGGGCGGGCCTCACGGCTCTCGCGGCCATGCGGAGGCTCCCGAGCCCTGAAGCGGGTTCGCCGCCCTCGTCAGACCTCGGGGCGCAGCATCGGCGGATTGAGCAGTGTGGCGCCGCCCGCGCGGAACAACTGGGCGGGGCGGCCGCCCTGGCGCGTGGTCGTGCCCCCTGTGGGCACCAGGAAGCCCGGTGTGCCCGTCACCTTGCGGTGGAAGTTGCGCGGGTCGAGCGCCACGCCCCAGACGGCTTCGTAGACACGGCGCAGCTCGCCCACGGTGAACTCGGTGGGGCAGAAGGCGGTCGCCAGGGACGAGTACTCGATCTTGGATCGGGCGCGCTCCACGCCGTCCGAGAGGATCTGGGCGTGGTCGAAGGCGAGGGGAGCCGCCTGCTCCCCGTCTCGGCCGTACCCGCCCTGTTGCAGCAGTTCCTCGACCGGTGCCCAGCGCGCGCTGTTCGCGTCGCCGCCCGCCCTGGGCGCGGGCAGGTCGGGGGCCAGCGCGAGATGCGCGACGCTGACCACCCGCATCCGGGGGTCACGCTTGGGGTCGCCGTAGGTCGCGAGCTGCTCGAGGTGCGCGCCGTTGTCCTGCGCGGGCACGGAGGGGTCGTGGGCCCGCAGGCCCGTCTCCTCGGCCAGCTCACGTGCCGCGGCCTGGGCCAGATCCTCGTCGGTCCGTACGAAGCCGCCGGGCAGCGCCCATCGCCCCTGGAACGGCTGCTCGCCCCGCCGTACCGCCAACGCGCAGAGGGCATGGCGGCGTACGGTCAGCACGACCAGGTCCACGGTCACGGCGAAGGGCGGAAAGGCTGACGGGTCGTAGGGCATGCCGCGATCATAGTCGTCTGCCTGACGATAAACACCTCCTTCGGCAGCTCCGTCCATGGTTGATCGACTCGCGTCCGGCGGCACTCCACGACCGGGAACACTCGCTCCGGAACGCGCCCCGTCACATCCCCAGCTGCAGCCCGTCGCCCGCCTCCTCGACCATGGCGACACCGAGTCTGCTGACACGTACGGAGAAGGGCGCGCCCGAGATCCGCAGGCCCGTGAGAGCGATCTCGCCCAGTGGCGCATCGCGGAACGGGCGCAGGGTCACGGTCCGTGCGGGCGCATCGGGGCGGATCCCGGCCAGTGAGCTGAGCAGGAGCACGCCGGCCGCCGCGGAGATGGCCGCGGGCCTCGATGCCGCCGGATGGGGAAGCGGGGCGCTCCCCTGTGTGCGCTGCTCCCCGGCGTACATCTCGGGCAGCCGGTTGCCGAAGGACTCGGCCGCGGCCAGTACGCCCCGCAGCAGCGAGGCGGCCTCCTTCTCGTAGCCTGCGGCGGCGAGCCCCGCGACGGCGACGGCCGTCTCATGAACGCGCACGGCCCCGCTGCGATGGCCGAACGGGTTGTACGCCGCCTCCTTCGCCCCCAGGCTGCGCAACCCCCAGCCCGAGTCCATGGCCGGGCCGCCGAGCAGCCGCGCGAGTTGTTCGGTCCGCACCTTGTCGAGCAGACCGGGGGCCAGTTGTCCGGAGCCCAGCAGACCGGTGTCGAGGAGATGGGAGGTGCTCGAACCGGGCTGGGGCACGAGGCGCCCGTCCGCGGTGCGGGCGGCGGCCGGTCTGTCACCGCCCCGGTCCTCGACCCAGAAGTCGTCGCGAAACGCCGTCCGCAACGCCTGGGCCCACTCGCGCAGCCCCGTGCCACCGGTCCGGTCGTGCGCGTCGAGCAGATCGGCGCCGAGCAGCGCCGCGCGGTGTGCGTGTGCCTGCGTCTCGCAGCGAAACGGTCCGCCCGGCTGCGGGTCGGGCAGATACGTGCCGTCGCCGGCCGTGGTCCGCAGCCAGTCCAGACACCGCTCGGCCGCGGGCAGCAGTTCCTCGACCTCCTGCTCGGCCAGCCCCCAGCGACGGGCCTCCGCGAGGAGCACGGGGAAGAGCAGCGTCGCCTCGGTGGCCGTGCAGCCCGGCGGCAGGTGTGGCCCACCGTCCCGGAGCGGTCCCGGGATCAGTCCGGAGCGCGGTCCCGGACCGGCGAGTTGGGTGCGGGCGAGGGTCCGCAGAGTGCCCGCGGCGAGCCGTGTACCGAGCGGCAACGTCATCCGGGCCGCGGCCAGGGCCTCGGCCGGCGCCAGCCCGCAGCGCCATGGGGCTCCGGCGGCCAGGTGGGTGTCGGCCGGATGCCGGGAGTCGCGCAGCAGCAGGGCCCCGAGGTCCTCGACGCAGGTGCGCAGGAGCGCTTCGACCCCCGGCACGTCGCTCACCGCCCGGGCCTGGGCGAACGGGCTCGCGGCGCCGCGACCCACCGCCCTGATCGGCCCTTGGCCGTCCGGCCGGACGCGCAGTTCCACGCTGAGGGTGCCGCCCGGCGGCAGCTCGAGTTCCCAGCGCAGCAGTCCGGCCGAGGCCAGGGCGTCGGCGGGAGGCGGATCGGCGGTGACGGTCGCGTGCCCTGTGGCACAGGACCAGCGCAGGCCGGAGGCATGGACGCTGGCCGGCAGCTCGGGCCCGGCTCGGCCCGAGGCGACCGCGCCCAGTTCCGCGAGATCCGTCCCGAGGGCGACCTCGACGGGCAGGCGCAGTGTGCGAGGGGCCGAGCTCCGCAGGGTGATCCGCTCGACGCCGTCCGCATGACGTGTTCTTTCGACGACCACGTCCGGATCCGGTCCGGCATCGCGGGACGCGCGCACCGTGCCCACGAAGCGGGCTCGGTCGGCCGCGAGCATGCGGGCCTGCATCGCGAGCGGTTCCCGGCCGGCGACCCGCACCTGGCAGCGGGACAGCACGCGTCGACCCGCGCGGTAGAAGCCCTCCAGCCCGCGGCCGTTCAGTTGTCCCTCCTCCGTGGAGATCACCAGTCCTGGAAGTGCGACACAGATCAGAGAGGTGTGGGCGGGCGGCAGTTCTACCGTTGGTCCCGGAACGGGAAGGGGCGTCTGGGCGGCGCCGGGGCCGCGCCCTGCCGGGACGAAGGGCGTACCGGTGTCCCACCCCGCTCGTGGTGCCTCCGGGGCGCCCCGCTGTCTGACGGGCTGGGCGGACTCGCGCCCGGGCGGACGGCCGCCGTCGGGGGCCGAGGACGGATGGGGCATGGGCATGGGTGGCTTCCTCCGCGCTCGGTGCGCCTGGAGCGCGTTCGGCTTCGGGTGGGGACTCCGCAGGGGCAGGGTCCGGGGTGTTGCGGCGGCGCAACCCCGGCCACGGAATCCGCCACTCAGGTGAACGGGGCAGCCCTGTCCGGGGTCACGCCTTGCCCCGGGAAGCCGACCGAATGGCGGTGGAGCGACCGACGGGCCTGACAGCCACCCGCCGAGCGGACGCCGGCCACTCACTCGTCCTCCCCGCACCACGCCATCCCCTCTCGCGCCGCTCCCGCACCCGACCGACCTCCGTCCCTCGCTCACCCCTGTCCGTCGCCGAGCTGCGAGGCGTCGTGGGCCGGGCGACGTCCTTGGGCGCTCACGGACCCGGGGCCGCGCCGGCCCGGGCGGCTTCCGCCGTTCACGTTCGGCCGGGTCCGGCGGCGACGCCGAGCGGCCGGCGTCGAGGGACGGGTGTCCGGCGCGAGGGAAGCGCACGTCGGGTCTCCCGCTCGGAGCGGGGCGCCGGAATCGGTCGACGGCTCCGCCTGTGTCGAGCCACGGTCCGTACCCTCCGCCCGCAGGCAACGTCGGACGGATTCCGGATCCAAGCCCTCATTGCACGCCTGATGGAGGAGCCGGGCGAACAGATAGTCGGGGTCGGCGCCGAGCGCCATGGCGAGCGCTTCTCGTGCCTCCAGCTCGTCGCCCATGGACCAGGCGACCCATCCCGCGAGGGTGAGGGGCGCCGCCGCGTGCTCACGGTAGGGACCGACACAACGGCGGGCCAGTGCTCGCCACAGCCGCAACGCCGGGCCTGCCTCGTCACCCTCCATCCACTGCGCCGCACGGTCACGGGCCGTGCGGTCCTGGAGACCGAGGATCAAGGTGGCGGCCTCGTCGTTCTCCAGGAGTCCGTCGTCGCGGAGGTCCGCCGGACGCGTACCGGACACGGGTGGAGCGTCCGCCAGCCGGTCCCTGATCCGGCGGGCCAGTGCGAGGGCCTCCTCGGCCACCTCCGCGCGGCTCTCGTCCTCCAGGATCCTCGGCACGAGGGCCATGCTGGCCGTGTCGAGCGCCACCTCTTGGCCCAGCGCGTCGCCGGTCTCCCAGGGAACGAGCCTGGCTGTCAGGTCCTTCAGGGATCCGCGCACCTGCAGGCCCGCGTACGTCGCGGCGGCGGCGAGGACGGACGTACCGGGCAGCCCCATCGGCGTGCCTTTGGCCGGGCAGCACCCCTGACCGGGGCAGGTGTACGACCAGAAGCGGCCGTCCGAGATACAGAGAGCCTCGATCACCGGAACGTCGAGGCGTCCGCAGGCCGTCCGCAGCAGCTGCGCGAGCGGGCGCAGGCGTTCCATGACCTCCTGCCCCGATTCACCGCTCCCGGGTTCCTGACAGAGATACGCGACCATGCTCTCGGGGCGGGCGCCTCGCCGCTCGCTGCCCTTCACCAGACCCTGCGCGAGCTGGTCCGAAACGGACGGCCAGTCCTCCGCGTGGGCGGGGATGCCGAGGCGGGCCCGGCCCCCGAACCTCCCTCGGCGCTCCC
Organism: Streptomyces sp. NPDC060027; assembly: GCF_042737005.1. Taxonomy (NCBI): domain Bacteria; kingdom Bacillati; phylum Actinomycetota; class Actinomycetes; order Kitasatosporales; family Streptomycetaceae; genus Streptomyces; species Streptomyces sp. NPDC060027. Next base: position 13,557 of record NZ_JBHWVI010000151.1, on the reverse strand, counting down.
GGTCGTGCAGGGCGACCAGCACGATGCTGTCCTCAGGCCGGTACCCGAGGAGATAGGGCAGTGCGTCGGCCAGCTCTGCCGGGGTACGCAGAGTCACCTGATGTTCCGTGCCGGGGCCGCCCCCGTGCCGGGCCTCGCCGGCCAGGCTCGCGCCACCCGGGTGGTGCCGGCCGCCAGGGACCGTACCGCCCGGGACCTGTGGCTCGGGCTGACGGCCCGGCCGGTTCCTGCGCTCGGGTCCGGATCGGCCGCCCGTGCCGTTCCGCCCGTCGCCCGTGTGGCCACCGGCCCCGCTCCGGCCGCCGCCATCGCGCTCGCCACCGGATCGATCGCGCCCGCGGTTCCCGTCGCGTCCGTCGACCGCGCCGATGTTCTCTTCGCCGGACCTGCCGGCCGCTTCGTCGTGATTCGTCATGCGGTGACCATCCCGCGGATCACGAAATTCCGGTTCGGCCTGTGGATAACCATCACCATGATCACGCCAGAAGTTGTCCACAGCTCGACGGGCTCGTTCGCGCTTTGTCCGACCCATCGGGTTGCATGGAGCCATGACCAACGAAGACCCGCGACCCGCAGCCACCGACAACGCACACGACGCAGCCCGCGAAGACCTGCGCGCGGCGGCCGATGCCGTCCTGGCCCGCCTCGTCGGGGCTGGCGACGCCCGGCTGCGCGAGGACCAGTGGCGCGCCATCGAGGCGCTGGTGGCCGACAAGCGCCGGGCACTGGTCGTACAGCGCACCGGCTGGGGCAAGTCCGCGGTGTACTTCGTCGCTACGGCGCTGCTGCGCGAGCGGGGCGCCGGGCCCACGGTGATCGTCTCCCCGCTTCTCGCGCTGATGCGCAACCAGGTCGAGGCGGCGGCCCGCGCCGGAATCCGCGCGCGGACGATCAACTCCTCCAATACGGAGGAGTGGGAGACGATCCAGGCCGAAGTCGCGGCGAGCGAGGTCGACGTCCTCCTGGTGAGTCCGGAGCGGCTGAACAATCCCGACTTCCGCGACCAGGTGCTGCCCAAGCTGGCCGCGGCCACCGGCCTCCTGGTGGTCGACGAGGCGCACTGCATCTCCGACTGGGGCCACGATTTCCGGCCGGACTACCGACGCCTGCGCACCATGCTCGCCGACCTCCCGACCGACACCCCGGTGCTGGCCACCACCGCGACGGCCAACGCGCGCGTGACGGCCGATGTCGCCGAGCAGCTGGGAACCGGAGTGAGCACCGACGCGCTGGTCCTGCGCGGCCCCCTGGACCGGGAGAGTCTGAGTCTTTGCGTGCTGCGCCTGCCGGACGCCGCGCACCGGATGGCCTGGCTCGCCGAGCATCTGAACGACCTGCCGGGCTCCGGCATCATCTACACGCTCACCGTGGCCGCGGCCGAGGAGGTCACCGCGTTCCTGCGGCAGAGCGGATACACCGTGGCGTCGTACACCGGGAAGACCGAGAACGCGGACCGCCAGCAGGCCGAGGAGGACCTGCTCGCCAATCGCGTCAAGGCACTGATCGCGACGTCGGCCCTGGGCATGGGCTTCGACAAGCCCGACCTGGGATTCGTGGTGCACCTGGGCTCCCCGTCCTCCCCCATCGCCTACTACCAGCAGGTGGGACGCGCGGGACGCGGTGTGGAACACGCGGAGGTGCTGCTCCTGCCGGGCAAGGAGGACCAGGCGATCTGGGAGTACTTCGCCTCGATCGCCTTCCCTCCGGAGGAGCAGGTGCGGCGCACCCTGGACGTGCTGGCTCGGGCCGAGCGGCCGCTCTCGCTGCCCGCGCTCGAACCACTCGTGGAGCTGCGCAGGTCCCGCCTGGAGACCATGCTCAAGGTGCTCGACGTGGATGGAGCCGTGCACCGGGTCAAGGGCGGTTGGACCTCCACGGGCTCGCCCTGGACGTACGACACCGAGCGCTACGCGTGGGTGGCCAAGCAGCGGGCGACGGAGCAGCAGGCGATGCGGGACTACGTAGCGACGACCGGCTGCCGTATGGAGTTCCTGCGGCGGCAGTTGGACGACGAGGGAGCCGTACCGTGCGGGCGCTGCGACAACTGCGCGGGCGGCCGTTTCCAGGCGGCGGTGTCCTCCGCCGCGCTGGACGCGGCTAGCGGCGAGCTGGACCGGGCGGGTGTCGATGTCGAGCCCCGGAAGATGTGGCCGACCGGGCTGCCGGCGGTCGGCGTCGACCTGAAGGGACGTATCCCGGTCGGTGAACAAGCCGCTCCGGGGCGTGCCCTGGGACGGCTCTCCGACATCGGATGGGGCAACCGGCTGCGGCCGATGCTCGCCCCGCAGGCACCGGACGGGCCCGTTCCGGACGACGTCGCCAAGGCCGTGGTCGGCGTCCTCGCCGACTGGGCGAAGGGTCCGGGCGGCTGGGCCTCCGGACAGCCCGACGCGCAGCCGCGCCCGGTCGGCGTGGTGACCGTCGCCTCGCGCTCGCGGCCTCAGCTGATCCAGTCGCTCGGTGCGCGGATCGCGGAAGTCGGCCGACTTCCGCTGCTGGGATCCGTGGAGTACGTCGGCGAGGTCTCGCAGATCTCCCGGAGCAACAGCGCCCAGCGGCTGAAGGCGCTGGATGGGGCGTTGTCCGTGCCTCCGCGGCTGGCCGACGCCCTGGCAGCGGCAGATGGTCCGATTCTGCTGGTGGACGACGCCACGGAGACGGGCTGGACGCTGGCGGTGGCGTCGCGGATGCTTCGCAGAGCGGGCGCTCAGGCGGTGTTGCCGCTGGTCCTCGCCGTACAAGCGTGAATCGCGTGTCGCGATTCGGAACACTGGGCAGGTATATAGGACGCTAATCGCCCGAAAACGGTCCGTGGCCCCAATTGCTCGTTGCCGCAACCCAGTTCGACAGGAAGAATTGAGCTCCGCTCCCCGCACGGTTCGCCCGTGGTCCGGTAGGGCTCTGCTGCGGCGTGCCATTCCCCCAAGTCCGACCCCGCCCGCTGTATGGGCACGTAGCCGAAGGGAGGACCGTGACCTTCGGATTCGCTCCGTCCTCGGCGGCATCCATGTCGACGTCTCCCGACCTGTCCGCCGCTTCCGCCAACCCACTGGCCCGCATGCTCGAACCCGCCGAATGGGCCTCGGCCGGAATTCCGCTTCTGCGCGATCCCCGTGAGGTCGTCAGCGGACTGCACGCTCGGCACCGGCCCAGACCGTCGACCGCGATCGTGGCAGTGCTCGATCCGGAGGAACGGCTCATGGCGAGTGCGTCCTTCACCCGGCGTTCGGCACCGGCCGACGGCTGGATGTTCCGCAACTCGCTGCTCGCGCAACTCCGCCGGGTCATCCCGCACGACCTGCGGCGCCGTTCCCCCGTGCATACGGCCGTGCTGCTGTACTGCCGGGACGGCGACGGGCGTTGGACGGAAGAGGACGGGGCGTGGATGTGGGGACTGCGGGATGCCTGCACGCTCCACGGACTCCGGTGCGGGGCGTACATCACGCTGACACGTGACGGCTGGCAGGTTCTCGGCGAGGGCCGCGGCGGACGCCGCCCCAACTCCGACTCGACACCGGAGTTCTTCGCGGGCGAGGTGCTGCCGCCTCTGCCCCGCACCGGAGGCGCCGCGTCGGAGATCATGCGCCGGGCGGCCGCCCGCTGAGACGCGGGCGAGTCTCAGGGGACACCGGCCCGCCCTCCGAGGGAAGGCGGGCCGCACACGTCCGACGAGCCCGATCCGGGGCCGTGTCGCTCACTCGTGCGTACGCCATGGACGCGCGGCACGGATGCCGGGCGCAGGCATGCCCTCGATCACGCGACGGAACCCACTGGGCAGCGGGAGTACGCATCTGCTGGCGTGCACATGCCATACGTGACGGTGGACATGGAACGAGATCGATCGCCATTCCGGTGGCATCCACCAGAGGCGGGCAAGCCCCGCAGCCATGCGCCGGAATCCGCACCAGGCGCGCGCCATACGGACAGCGCGGGACGGGACGCCCCCTGCGTGTGGACGCGTTGTGGGTAGGCGAAAGCGATCGCCGTGCAGGTGCCGCCGCGGCGGCACCCTCAGCGTCCCGCCGAACGCGTTCCGAACCGGGTCCGGAACGCGCTCAGACGCCCGCGCCCAGAACCGAGTTGATCTGCTGCGGGTCGCCGCAGACGATCAACAGGGCACCGGCCCGGCCGAGGGCCAGGGGCAGCGCGGTGGCGAGGACCTCGCCGGAGCCGCCGTTGACCGCGGCCACGACCACGGGGCGGGACACGGCCCGGCCCGCGGCGGAGGCGTCGGCGTAGAAGACGTCGTCGCCGGCGTCGTGCTGCGCCCAGTAAGCGGCCTCGCCGAAGGAGAGTTCGTGCGCGGCCCACGGGTGCGGATCGCCGGTGGTGATCACCAGCACCTCACCGGGGGCTCGGCCCGACTCCAGCAGCAGGTCGACGGCTTCTTCTGCGGCGTCCAGCGCGCCCTCGGCCGAGGCCGGGATGAGCTGGATCCGCGGGGTGACGGCAGCGGGTGCGGCCGCCTTGGCGGACGGTCCCGGCGTGGCCACGACCGGCTCACGCGGGGCGCGTTGGGCCGGCACAGGCCGGACAGGACCCGGACGGCCGGGACGCGGCGGAGCCGCGGGACGGGGACCGGGTACAGGGCGGGGGGTCGGCGCGGTGCGGCCAATGGCCGGAGTGACGCGGGGACCCTGGGCACTCTCGTGAATCTGAGGCTCCTCGGGAATGAGAGGCATGAGCTGATATCTATCAAACGCCGGTGCGACTCGCGTCGGCGGGTGGCACATGAGTACGAACGGAATCGTCAGAAATCGAAGCCGAGCTGGCCCTCGATCTCCGGAACGTTTCCGTCCGCCCAGCTGCGGGCCTTCTTGAGATGCCGCCACTGGGGCAGCGCATCAAGATACGCCCACGACAACCGGTGGTACGGGGTGGGGCCCCGCTCCTCCAGCGCGGCTTTGTGGACCGGCGACGGGTACCCGGCGTTGGCCGCAAAACCGAAGTCTGCATGGTCGACACCCAGTTCGGCCATCATTTTGTCGCGCTGAACCTTGGCGATCACCGAGGCCGCCGCGACGGCGATACAGGACTGGTCGCCCTTGATCACCGTGCGGACCTGCCAGGGAGCTCCGAGATAGTCGTGCTTCCCGTCGAGGATGACCGCGTCGGGGCGGACCGGCAAGGCCTCCAGGGCGCGTCCGGCCGCGAGGCGCAGGGCGGCCGTCATCCCCAGCTGGTCGATCTCCTCCGGGGAGGCGTGCCCGAGGGCGTACGACGTCACCCATTTCTCCAACTCCACGGCGAGCGCGGTCCGGCGCTTGACGGTCAGGAGCTTGGAGTCGGTGAGGCCCTCGGGCGGTCGGCGCAGTCCGGTGACGGCGGCGCAGACGGTGACGGGACCGGCCCAGGCACCGCGTCCCACCTCGTCGACACCGGCAATGACCTTCGCTCCGGTCGTGGCGCGGAGGGAGCGCTCGACGGTGTGGGTGGGGGGTTCGTACGGCATGGCGCCCTCAGACTACGCCGCTCGGAGCCCCGCGCGACAACCAGGTTCCCCGAGCGTCCGGCGAGCCCGCGCCGGAGCGGGTCAGGCACCCCTCCCGCGCAGCAGCGGGACCATCAGCTGGTCGATCATCTCCTGGAGATCCTGATCGCTCCATTCGCTCGCGCACACCTTGGAGCGGTACATCATCATCGCCGGGATGGCGTCGAAGACGTACGCGTTCGCGGCGTCGGGACGCACCTCACCGCGGTCGATACCTCGGTGGATGACCTCACGAAGCAGTCCCATGGTGGGTTCGACGACCCCGCCGAGGATCACCCGGTTGAAACGTTCGGCCTGGTTCACATCGCATTCGTGAAGCACTGAGCGAAGCGCGAGTCCCGTCTGCGAGAACATCGCCGCGCGTACACGCCGGCAGAGTTCCAGCAGGTCCTCCCGGATGCCGCCGAGGTCGGGAGCCTCCGCCTGGTTCGGCAGCCCGGCCTGGAGCGCGTCCGCGACCAGATCCTCCTTGGACGGCCAGCGGCGGTAGACCGCGGCCTTGCCGGTCTGGGCGCGCGCGGCCACACCTTCCATGGTGAGGCCGTTCCAGCCGACCGTGCCGAGCTGTTCCAGCGCGGCTTCCAGGATGGCGCGCTCGAGCACGGCACCGCGCCGGCGCGAGGAGGCCGCCTGAGCGGGGGCGGCCGTCCAGCGCGAAGTAACCATCAGAGTGTCTCCGTCGTGCAGGGGAGCGAAATTCGGGGAGGTTCGGGCTTTTGCGGGGAGGAGCGATCGAGTTGACGTCCGCGGGCAGCAACTTCAGTGAACGCTTGCGTTCACTGTCGGGGACTCACTACCGTTGACGCGACAGTGAACGCGAGCGTTCACTAACGCACTTGTGGGGGAAGCATAGTGACAACCTCTCAGTTGATTCAGGACACCAAGCCGGGTGCGGCCCGCCGGGAGGGGCATCCCGGCATCGCGCTCACCGTCATCGCGGCCTGCCAACTCATGGTGGTACTCGACGCGACGATTGTGAATATCGCACTCCCGCACATTCAAGACGCCCTCGCCTTCAGTACGACCGACCTGACATGGGTGATCAGCTCATACACCCTCACCTTCGGTGGCCTGCTGCTCCTCGGCGCGCGGGCCGGTGACATCCTGGGCCGGCGCCGGGTCTTCATGGCCGGCATCCTGCTGTTCACCTTCGCCTCGCTGCTCGGCGGACTCGCCCAGGAGCCCTGGCAGTTGCTGGCGGCGCGCGCTCTGCAGGGGGTCGGCGGCGCGATCGCGTCACCGACGTCGCTGGCCCTGATCACCACCACGTTCCCCGAGGGCCCGGAGAGGAACCGGGCGTTCGCGGTCTTCGCGACGGTCTCCGCGGGTGGTGGCGCCATCGGTCTGCTCGCCGGGGGCATGCTCACGGAGTGGCTCGACTGGCGGTGGGTCCTCTTCGTCAACGTACCCATCGGCATCCTGATCGCCGTCCTCGCCCCGCTGTACATCAACGAGTCCGAACGCCACCCAGGACGTTTCGACATCGCGGGCGCGCTCACCTCGACAGCCGGCATGGCGTCGCTGGTGTACGGCTTCATCCGCGCCGCCGAGGCGGGCTGGCGGGACAACCTCACGATCGGGTCGTTCGTCGCGGCCGTCGCCCTCTTGCTGGCCTTCACCGCCATCGAGACGCGGGCCAAGGAGCCCATCACCCCGCTGCGGATGTTCGCCGACCGCAACCGCTCGGGCACGTATCTGATCATGCTGAGCCTCGCGGCCGCGATGTTCGGCATGTTCTTCTACATCGTGCTCTTCGTGCAGAACGTGCTGGGGTACAGCCCGATCTCGGCCGGCGTGGCCTTCCTTCCGGTGACGGTCGCGATCGCGGTCGGCGCCGGTCTTTCGCAGCGGTTCCTGCCGGTGCTGGGTCCCAAGCCGTTCATGGTCACCGGATCCGCACTCGTCGCCCTCGGGCTCGGCTGGCTGACCTTCATCAGCCCCGACAGCTCGTACGCCGGCGGAGTCCTCGGTCCGATGCTGCTGTTCGGCTTCGGCATGGGCCTGAACTTCGTGACGCTGACGGTGACCGCGGTCTCCGGTGTCGCCCAGCACGAGGCGGGGGCGGCCTCCGGCCTGCTCAACGTCACACAGCAGGTCGGCGGTTCCCTCGGCCTCGCCATCCTCACCACGGTCTTCGGCACCGCCGGCCGCGACGAGGCGGAGAAGCAGTTGCCGAAGTTCCTGGCGGACGGCTCGGCCGAGCAGAAGGCGGAGTTCGCCAAGACCCACCAGTTGCCTGCACCTTGGGGTCACGAAGTGCTCGCTCAAGGCATCTCGACCGCATTCGTACCGGCGGTGGCGATGGCCCTGCTCGCCCTGATCACCGCGGCACTGGTGATCAAGGTACGCAAGAGCGATCTGGACGCCCTGGCCGGCACGGCGGGACCCGCCGCGGGCTGAGGCCGGAGCCGCGGACGGCCGCGTCGTGGTCGGGAAGAGACCGACGGCGAACACGGTCCGGCCGTCCGCTGCGTGAAGCCGAGGGCGGGCACCCCTGCCGAAGCGGAGGCGCCCGTGTCGGACGGGCTACACGGCGAGGCGCGCACACGAACCCGACCCGTCGCTCAAAGGCCCAGGCCGACGGGAGGCGTCTCAGCGGTACATGAGGTCGCTCGACAGGTCGCTGCACGAACTCCAGTCGGCGGACGCGGCCGGCGGGCGGTCACGGAGGATGTCCCGGGCTCGGGCCGCGCCCCAACTGGTCGCGTACCAGGGTGTGTCGTCCTCGCCCAGGTCATCGGCGATCGAGTTCAGCACGCAGGAGCGCATCGGCTCCTTGAGCTTGTCGAGGGCGGGTACGGCGTCGGCCGACAGGTCTCGCGCGTACTCGAGGTCGAATTTGCCCGTGTCCTCGTACCGCTGGACATTGCGCTCGGCGATCAGACCGTCCGGCGACATCAGCCCGAACGCGAGCACGCCGGCCGCCGCACTGGCAGCGACGACGCGGGGCAGCCAGCGGGCGCCCCACACCCCGGCCGCCATGATCAGCGCGATGACCAGCCCCAGCCACAGCTCCCCTGCCACCACCGACAACCGCAGCCGCGTCAGCCCGTACGCCTCCACATACATGTCCATACGTCGCACAGCGGATGCCACGACAACGAGCGCCAGGCCGCAGAGAGTTCCCAGCACACCCCGTACCAGCTTCGGGTCGCTCGCGTCGTCCCGCGGCGCCCAGCGCAACGCGAACACCACGACGAGCAGGGTCAGCAGCGTGACGAGCAACAGCTGCCAGAAACCCTGACGCGCGTACTCGGCGTACGTCTGACCGGTCTTGTCCAGTACGGCGTCGTAACCGCCGAAGAGGACGGCGAGCTGGACGGCGTTGAAGGCCGCGAAGAGCACGACGAGCACGATCAGCGGCAGGGCCCACTCGACGCGGTTGCGCGGACGCCCGGCGGGCACCACGACCCGGTCCCACTGCGTCGGCGCGGCTGCCGTGTGGGCCGCGGCCAGCGCTCCGACCAGGCCGAACACCAGGAGCACCAGGCGCCAGGGGCCGCCGGAGACAGAGGTGTCCGGCACCAGGTCGCCGAGCAGATTCGCGAAGGCCGCGTCGGCCCCGGCGAACAGCGCCCCGAAGACCAGAAGCAGGACCGCGGTCACCACGAGCGCGCGCAGCCCGACACCCACGGTGCGACGGGCCCCGCCGAATCGTTCCCGCAGCCCACGCCAGCCCCACGCGGGGCCGGTGACCACGGAGTTGAAGACGCCGATGGGGCCCAGCAGGACCGCGGGCCAGGTGCGTCCGCCGTGCAGCGCGAGCGACCCGAGCGCGATCGCCGTCACGACGGCGAGGAACGACGGCCAGTCCGCGTCCCGCAGGGCGGGCACGCTCAGCAGACCGATGCCGCCGATGCCCCAGACGAGGGTCCACGCGCGCGTGCGGCGTCCCGCGGCCCGGCCCGCGAAGTACGCGGCGAGCGAGGCGGGTATCGCGACCAGCAGAAGGTTGATCGCCAGGCCGTCGTCCAGGAGCAGCATGCTCAGCACGCCGGTCGCGAGCACGGCCCACAGCGTGGGCGTACGCACCGGGGCGGGCGGCGTGACCTGGAGATCGGCCGACCACGAGCCATGCGTGGGCGACAGAGGCGCCCAGTCGGTGCTTGCGTCGCTCGCTCGAGCGGCCTGCGCCCGGGGCGTCACGTCCCTGTCGGCCTTTCGGGCGGAATGTACCCCGGGCGTCCCGTCCGCGTCGGCCACTCGGGGGGCTCGCTCCTCGGGCTCCTCGGGCTTTTCGTCCCCGCCGGCCTCTCGGGCGACCCGACCCGCGGGCTCGGGCTCCGCGGACACCTCCTCGCCGGCCTCCTCGTCGGCACGACCCTCGGGCTCTTCCTCGTCCCCGGGCTCTGCCGTGTCCCCGGGCTCCTCCCCGGCGCCCGGTTCGGCCGTCTTCCCCGTGGGGTCGGATTCGGGGCCGGGCCGCCCCGTCGATCCCGGTCCGGTCGGATCCGTGGAATCCTCCGGCTCCGCTGCCTCCGGAAGCCTCTTCTCGGCCTCCGGAACCTCCTTGCTCGCTTCCGGGCTCTTCGGCTTCGCCGGCGCCCCGTCTCTCGGCTCGGGCGTGGACGGTATGTCGGGCAAGGGATCCCCTCCCAGCCGGTCTCCGGGCAGCCCGCAGCGCGCCATCGCGGCGGGGAGGCTGCCGACCGGTGTCTCGTCGGCACACGCCCGACATGATCAACGGGCGGCGTGGCGCACAGGGTATCCACGGGCAACGGGGCCGACGGTGGGGCTGCTGGGCTGTAGCAAGCCTGTGACACAGCCCGACGGCCTGCCCTACGGAGGCCGACGTGACGGCTTTCCGAGGACTCCCCGAGGGACGCCCGCGGCACCGCTCGTGCGCCTCGGCCCGCGGGCCACAGCTCGATGGCCCGGGGAGCCCTCCCCGCCGTACGCCCTACGCGTCGCCGGCCGTACGCCCGTACGCGGGCCGCGGTACCCATTCCGGCAGCGTCTCCGTGGCGTCCAGCCATGCCGCGGGTGGCGCTCCGGCCTTCCCGGAGGCGACCACGCCGCCCACGATGGAACAGGTCGTGTCCACGTCGCCGCCGACCTGGGCGGTGACCCAGAAGCCTTCTTCGTAGTCGCCCAGGGCGCGGGCTGCCGACCAGAGGGCGAAGGGGACGGTGTCGTGAGCCGACGTACGCCGTCCGCAGCCCAGTACGGCTGCGACGGTCGCGGCGTCCCCGTAGTCGAGCATGTCCCGGGCGCGCCGCAGTCCCGCGCCCACGGCGCTGCGCGGTACGAGCGCGATCACGCCGTCGAGCAGGGCCTCGGCGCTCGGCGGGCCCGCCGGGTCGGCGGCCAGCGCGGCGGCCGCGGCGACGGCCATGGCCCCGACCACGGCCTCACGGTGCTGGTGCGTGGGATAGGCGGAGATCTCCGCCTGGTGGGTCGCCTGCTCCGGGTCGTCGGCGTACCAGGCCCCGAGGGGGGCGATCCGCATCGCCGCGCCGTTGCCCCAGGAGCCCTGTCCCTTGAAGAGGGCGGACGCCAGCTCGCGCCAGTCGCCGCCCTCACGGATCTGCCGCAGCAGCCGATTGACCGCGGGGCCGTAGCCCCGGTCGAAGTCGTGGTGGTCGGCGAAGGAGCGGGCCAGTTCGTCCTGGTCGATGCGGTGGTGTGCGGCCAGAACCGCGACCACCGAGCCGGCCATCTCGGTGTCGTCAGTCCACTGCCAGGGGCGGGGCGGCAGCTCTCGGCGCTTCAGCAGCGGGTAGTTCGCGGGCACGAAGAACTGCGAGCCCAGCGCGTCCCCCACCGCGAGTCCGCGCAGGCTGGCCAGGGCGCGGTCGTGGCGCCCGTCGGGAGAGGAGTCAGCGATCATCGCCCTGCCACTCTATCCGGTGACTCCGTACGATTCCGGATCACGCCATTGCTCGAAGGGACGATCAAGGGTGTATCTGCCGTCCTCCCCCAGAACGAGCATCCGCACCTCGCCGTTCCCCGGGTTCGAGAGCGATTCGAACTCGGCGACCGTCCAGTGGAACCAGCGCATGCAGAACAGCCGCATGGCCAGGCCGTGGGTCACCAGGAGCACGTTCGGCGGATGGTCGGGGGCCTCGAAGCTCCGGTACAGGCTCTCCAGGAAACCACCGACCCGGTCGTACACGTCGGCACCGGACTCGCCCTGCGCGAACCGGTAGAAGAAGTGCCCGTACGCATCGCGATAGGCCTTCTGGAGACGTACGTCGTCACGGTCCTGCCAGTTGCCCCAGTCCTGCTCCCGCAGTCGCGGCTCCTCGCGCACCCGGACCTGCCCGGGGTCGAGGTGGAACGCGCGGAGTGTCTGGTGGGTGCGACGGTACGGGGAGACGTAAACGCTTACGCGCTCCCGGCCGAAGACTTCGCGCAGCTGTTTGCCGGTGTCCTCCGCCTGTTGCCACCCCGTCTCGGTGAGCGCCAGAGCGTGGTCGGGCTCGCGTTCGTACACGGTGTCATCGGCATTGCCCACCGACTCGCCGTGCCGGACAAGGACGATGCGCCGTGGTCGTGCCATGCCAAGACCCTAGATCGTATCGGCGCGGATCGAGCAGTCGTACCGGCCCTATACGGCGCATGTCACACCGTTCCTGCACATCAGGGCCGACTCGGAGCGCGTGCCGTCAGACGATCCAGCCGGGTTCCAGCTGCACGATGTCCCCCGCCAGGGCGGCTATGTCGGCCTCGATCTGGGCGCGCAGCGCCAGCCTCTCCACCCGCTCGGCACGGTACTTGCCGTGCTCGGCGGCCGATTTCCACATGGACAGGACCAGGAACTCGCTGCCGGGCGCCTCGCCGAACAGGCCGCGCACCATGCCGGGCGAACCCGCCATCGCGGGGTTCCAGACCTTCTCCTGCATCAGGGCGAAGTGCTCGGCACGGTCCTCGTGGACCCGGCAGTGCGCGACCCGCACCACGTCGGCGTCCGTGAAGCGCGGCTCGAAGCCGGTCTTCACGTCGAAGCGGTGGTCGAACAGTTTGACCTGGGAGTCCTTGAAGGTGCCCGACTGCGCGGCGGCGAGCCGGTCATGGGACCGGGCCATGAAGGAGTCGTAGAAGGCACGACTCTCCCAGAAGGCGAAGATGTGCGCGACGCCGGACCGCCCCACACTCCATCCTCCGCCCTGTCCCCGGAATCCCGGCTCCCCCAGAAGCCCCGCCCACTTTCGCTGCCCCCGTTCGAAACCGCGGCGATCGACCACGGTGCAGCGAATCCACTTGACCAGCACCGCGCCATCGTAAGGCCACGGAACGTGGCGCCGGTCACTCTCCGGCGCAGTGGATCCGCGCGAGCTCCCCGGCGCGCGTGACACGATGGGCAACCGGCCATGCCCGCAGGGCAGTTGGGCCGGTGATTGTTGAAGAACGGGGAGGGAAAATCCGGTGAACGGTCTCAACAAGGGCATCCGCAAGGCCGAGTTGGCAGTGAAGTGGGATCCGAGTCCCGTAGGTGAGCCCGCGACCGACCTCGACATCATCGCGGCGACCTATCTGGCGTCCGCACCCCAGGGGAACCCGGACTACGTGGTGTATTTCGGCAGCCGCTCGCCGGACGGCACCATCTATCTGAACCGCGACAGCAAGGACGGCAAGGGCTTCGGCTGGGACGAGGTCATGACCCTCGAACTCGACCGCCTGGACAGCCGTTACGGGCGCGTGGTGGTGGGCGTGCTCATCCAGCAGCGCACCGGACCGAAGACGTTCGTCGGCGTCCTCAATCCCGGCTTCCGCCTGCGGGAGGGCTACACCGTCCTGACCGAGGGCGACTTCGGCGATGTCCTGGGCGCGACGGCCGCGACCATCGGGGAGTTCGTACGCGACCACTCCGGGGAGTGGACGTTCCATCCCGGCATCCACGGCTACGACACGGACCCGGCGACCTTCGCCAGGGTCATGGGCAGCCCCCAGGAGGCGTGAAGCGCACTCCCCCGCAGCCCGGTCGCGCATCCCGCCCGACGGCCCTCGCACAGGGCCCCGCATGACCGCCTCCGCGCAACAGGCCCCCGTAGAACCGCCTTTTCGAAACAGCGCTCTCCGTAGGACCGCGAAAAGGCCGGGAGGGGCGGCACGGCCATCGGCTG
>NZ_JBHWVI010000150.1:0-21219 GCF_042737005.1 Streptomyces sp. NPDC060027 | reverse complement strand
CCGGCGGCGCGCCCCGCGCGGGGGGGGCCGGGAGCAGCTGCGCGGGGTGATCTGTGTGGCCTGTCAGTCGTCCAAACCGATGCGGTCGTGGAGCCGGGCCAGGGGACGTGGGGCCCACCAGTTGGCGCGTCCGGCCAGGCGCATGAACGCTGGTACGAGAATGCCGCGCACCAACGTGGCATCCACGATCACTGCCAGGGCCAGGCCCACTCCCAGGAGTTTGAGCGGGGTCAGTCCAGAGGTGGCGAACGACAGAAGGACGGTAGCGACCAGGACGGCGGCAGCCGTGACCAGCCGGCCGGTCTTTTCCAAACCCCAGGCGACGGCGGAGACGTTGTCGCCGGTGCGGTGGTACTCCTCTTTGATGCGGGAGAGCAGGAAGACCTCGTAGTCCATCGACAGGCCGAAGGCGACGCAGAACATCAGGATCGGGGTATCAATATCCAGCATGCCGGTGACCACGAAGTCGCCGACCAGCCAGCGCAGATGCCCGTCCTGGAAGACGTACACCATCGCACCGAACGTGGCGGTGAGGCTGAGCAGGTTCAGCACGATGGCCTTGAGCGGGATGAGCAGACTGCCGGTGAACAGGAACAGCAGCACCATGGTGGAAGCGGCGATGATGCCCAGCGCCCAGGGCAGCTTGTCGCCCAGGGTCGCTTTGGAATCCACCAGCAGCGCGGCCTGACCGCCCACGAGCGCCTCACCCGGGGCCGGTTGGGTGCGAACGGTTTCGACGAGGTCCATGCCACGCTCGGAGTAGGGCTCGGTGTCGGAGACCACCGACAGCCACGTGCCGTCCTTCGCGCTGAACCGCTCCGAGGCCGGGCCGGGCGGGGCGACCTGCTGCCCTTCGGTGTAGGAGCCGGTCAAGGCGTCCACTCGGGTCACCCCGGGCAGCTTGGACAGCTGGGCTGCGTAGGCGCTCACATCCTTCGCCTCGGTCTGGGCACTGGTGTTGGGCAGGACCACGTTCAGCGGTGAGCCCTCCCGGTTGTCGAAGTCCTCGCGCAGTACCTGGGCGCCCTGGTAGGCCGGGGAGCTGGCGGACAGGACTCGGTCGTCGCTGTCGCCGAACTCAGCCCGCATGAACGGCAGGCCGAGCGCCACGAGAAGGGCTGCGACGGCTAGGGCGAAGGGCAGCGGGCGGCGCATCACGGCCATGGCCAGCTTGTGCCAGAAGCCCTCCCGGTCGGTGCGCGCGACCGCGGCCGGGGCGTTGCGGCGCCACAGGCTTCGCACGTTGAGGGCATCGACCCGGCGTCCGAGGACGGCCAGCAGGGCTGGCAGGACGACGACGGAGCCGAGGGCGGCCAGGATGACGACGGCGATGCCGGAGTAGGCGAAGGACCGCAGGTGGTACATGGGGAAGACGAGCATCGCCGACAGCGACAACGCCACCGTCAGGGCGGAGAACAGTACGGTCCGCCCCGCGGTGCGCACGGATTCGGCGATCGCTTCGTGGACGGTTCGGCCCCGGGCGAGTTCCTCACGGTAGCGGGTCACGATGAACAGGCTGTAGTCGATGGCCAGGCCCAGGCCGAGGGCGGTGGTGATGTTGACGGAGAACACCGAGACCTGAACGACCATATCCAGCAGCCGCAGGATGACGAAGGAGCCGATCACCGCGAGGATGCCGACGGCCAGCGGGGTGCTGGCGGCCACGACACTGCCGAAGACGAGCAGCAGAATGATCAGTACCAGCGGGCCGGACAGCATCTCCGCCTTGGTCAGATCTTCCTCGCTGCGTTTTTCGATCTCCATGCGCACTGCGGTCACGCCGGTCGCCGTGACCTTGAGCGGGCCGTGCTCGCCGACGATAGTGGGCACGATGCGTGCAGCGGCTTTGCGGACCTGGTCCTCATCCCCAGCCAGGCGCACCATGATCAGGCCGGTGTTGCCGTTCTTGGACCGCAGCGCGGGGGTCTTGTCGAGCGTCCAGTACGAGGCGGCCTGCACCACGCCGCGCTCATCGGCCAGCCGCTCAGTCAACTCCCGCCCCTGGCTGGACACCTGCGGGCCGTCGATGTTCGTGTTGGCGGCGGCGATGAACACCAGGTGCGGTGAGCCGCCCTCGAAGCGGGTGTTGAGGAGCTCATCAGTTTGGGCCGACTCCGAGGCGGGGACGGTGATCCCGCCCTCCGACAGGCGGCTTTCCACATCCGCTCCGAAGGGCACGGCGACGATCAGTGCCGCGAGGGTGAACAGCAGAACCAGCAGCCTTCGACGGGCCAGCCATCGGCCCAGCCGAGCAAGTCCCTTGGCCGGGACGGGTGGGGGGGATCCGCTGTCGGGCTTGTTGCAGACGGGGGATTGAGTACCCACGCATCCTCCTCGGAGGTCGAAGGGCGGTCCCGCCGCAGGGCAGGCCGCACACGGAAGGAAAAGAGAGCACGCCACAGTTCGGCGGCACGTGAGGAAGCCGCCGGGGATCGGGTGGATCATTGCGGCTGCCGGACGCGAACGGCGGGTGCCGGTACGCGCTGCGGAGAAGCCGGTGCTTGCCGGGCGTTAGCGTAGGAGCGCGCCTGTCAGCGGCTCGGCAGCCCATATGCAAGGGCAATGCAAGAGACCGCCCGAGATCACCTCCGGATCCTTTGGCTGAGGCCATCCAGCCGTGCCGTGGGCTGTGCCGGCCTCAAGGCAGGCAGGCGCACCTCGGCGTGCAGCCCTCCCCCGGGTGCTTCCTGGAGCAGCAGGTGGCCGTGGTTGGCCTGAGCGAGGCTCGATGCGATGGCCAGTCCCAGGCCGGAGCCTTCACTTGTGATGGCGTTCGGGCCGCGCCAGAACCGGTCGCATGCCCGAGCGCGTTCGTCCGGGCTCATCCCGGGTCCGGCGTCCTGACACTGCACCGAAACCACCCCGTCGTCCTCGACCAGACGGACCCGGATCGTGGTGTGTTGCGGGGAGGCGCGCACAGCGTTGTCGAGGAAGACATCGAGGATCTGGTCCACCGTGCCTGCGATCGCGGAGACCACCACGTCGACTTCGCCCTCGATCACGACGGCCACATGACGCAGCTCGGCTGTCACGCGCCAGGACGCCACCCGCTCCTCGGCCACCGCCCGTACGTCAACCGCTTCAGCGGGCTGGGCGCCCGATTCGGCGCGGGCCAGCAGGAGCAGCGCATTGAGGATGCCGGTCATGCGGTCGGCTTCCCCGAGCGCCTGCTCCAGGCGGCGTTCACCTTCGGGCGTCACATGGGGCTCCAGGTTTTCCAGCCGCAGGCGCAACGCCACGAGTGGAGAACGCAGTTGATGAGAGGCGTCGGAGACGAAGGACCTTTGTAGTTTCACCTGCTGCTGGACCTGCTCGGCCACGTGGTTGAAGGTTTCAGCCAGTACGCGCAGATCGGGGGGACCGAGGTGCACCGGTACCCGGACATCATGGTCCCCGGCTGCGAACCGGCGGGCAGCTGTTTCTATGTAGCGGACCGGGCGCAGGATCCACCGGGCCAGCAGTTCGGCCAGGAACCTGCTGAGCGCCAGCGCGAACGCCGCTGTCACACCGACCACCACCCAAATCGTCATCTGCTGCAGTTCCAGGTCGTCAAGGGCCGAGCAGATCACTACGACGCCGATCAGCAGGCCGTGCCAGATGACCGGGACTGCGACCACGAGCTCATCGGCGAGCTGGGCACTCTTCTGGTCGGCCGAGTCGGTGTACTGGCCGCGCAGCGCCGCCTGTACGGGATCCTGCTGCGACACCTGCGCCGGGGACAGGATGCATAACGCGCCGTCGACGGACCGGCCGCGGGCGTCGAAGACATGGGCGCGGCCACCGGTGCGGTTCTGGTGTTCGGCGATCTGGGCGCGCAGGCTCTCCCGATCGTTCCCGGCCAGGACCTTGGCCGCCGTGCCCGACAGTTTTCGGGCCTGCTGGACGCAAGTGTGAGCGAGTTCCCGCAGGGCCTCCTCGCCCTGCTGCATCACCGGCGGCAGTCCGAGCACCGTGACCACCGCAGCGGGTAAGGCCACCAAGGCCGCTACAAGATGACGCCGCACGGCGTCACTCCTCTCCTGTCGTGTCGCGGCCACTTGTACCGCACCTCACGGCTACTCGGGCAGGACCAGCCGAAAGCCCACCCCCCGCACCGACTGGATCCAGTCCCGGCCGCCCAGCTTGGAACGCAGGGAGCCGACATGAACGTCGAGGGTGCGGGTCGATCCGTGCCAGTTGGGATCCCACACCTCGTTGATCAGGTCTTCGCGCCGACGGACTGCGCCCGCATCGGACAGCAACGCCGCCAGCAGGTCGAACTCACGCCGCGTCAGTTTCACCAGCTCCCCGTCCACTTCCACCTGCCGGGTACGCAGGTCTAAGGACAACGGGCCGAATACACACCGCTCCTCCGTACTGGTCTCACTGCTTTCCGTCGGCACAGCGGCAGGGCTTTGTACGCGGCGGGCGACCGCGTCTATGCGCGCGAGCAGTTCCCGCATGCTGTAAGGCTTGATCAGGTAGTCGTCCGCACCGGCCTGCAGCATGAGGACACGGTCCAGTTCCTCGGCCCGCGCCGTGACGGCGATTATGGGAACGGCGGACTGCTCGCGAACGCGGCGGCACACTTCCTGCCCGTCCAGGTCCGGCAGCCCCAGATCGAGCAGCATGAACTCGGTGTTGCCGGCGGCCTCCAATGCCTCGCTGCCGCTGGCGACCCAGTCGACTTCGTGCCCGAACCGCTGCAGCGCCTCCGTCAGGGCGTCCGCGATCCGCTTGTCATCTTCCACCACAAGAACCTGCATTTTTGCATTCCCCGGTCCACTGGGCTGTCCCCCCGACAGTCTCAGGATCGGATCTTAACGATGTAATCGCCTCACACAGTAACTCTTTCGGGACTTTGTGCCGCCGACAGATCGAGGCACGGGTCTGAGTACTAGTTCCTGTCGAGTTGAGTATCAATTACTGATGTGGCGCTCACCAGGAGGGTGCATTGTCTGCCTGGACGCCGCTTCTTGTGGCGGATCTCTCGGAGAGCGGGGAGATGCAATGCGAAGAGTGAGCCTTTTCGACTTGGCCACCGATCGGGTGACGTGATGGCGGCTTCGAAACTGGCGGAGCCCCAGGGCTGTTGTGCAAGGTCTCTGCGCTCAACTCTTCAGCCTTGGGGCTCCGTTGGTTCCTTGTCGTGCCGTACTCGATGTCCCGCATGCATGGGTGGAGTGGGTGACGATGCCGATCGTCACCCGCGAGGGTGACCGCCGATGCAAGCTCCCGCCGTCCCAGCGCGCCTTGGCCAACCGCCGGCGCCCGCTACGTTCTCCTCGACGGGACACTCGCGGAATGCGACCGGGTCAGCCGCGCAGACTATTCGGGCAAGCAGCGTCGGCACCGGCACCGGGGTGAACCTGCAGGTCGTGACCGTTCCTGACGGGACTCGGTATGGATCTCGCCCGCCCTGCCGATCAAGCCCGCATCCGCCGGGACCTGGACGCTACAACCGCTCGACTCCAACGCGTCTTCTACATCTCTGCGTTGTTCAGCATCCCAAGCTGTGAGGACTCCCGCCGGTTTTACGAACGCAAGCGAGCCGAAGGAAAACGCCACATCCAGGCCGTCCTCGCCCTGGCCCGCCGACGCGTCAACGTCCTAATTCCCGTGTAACGAGCTCACCGGCCCTCGCCGGTCGGTGAGGTGGTTCGAACGGGTTGTGACGCCTGCACTCCGCCGGGCCGCAGGTCTGCGACGAGCACGGCTGCGCAACCCAGCTGGCGGGTGGTGGTCTCGTGAGTGCCGGTGGATACCTCTCAACGTCACGGCCAAGATGCCTTCCCAGAGAGCGGCGCCATTCGGTGCTCTCGTGGCCGCCACCCACCCAGCACTGACGCTGCTGGCGGTTGTGTGGGCTCCGGACGCACGCCTTCTTTCAGCCCGGCCATGATGTCTCCGCCAAGATCGGCGGCGTTCGAGTCTTCACGGCCGCCAGCGGCGTCAACACCGTTTGCTTGATAACTCGTTGGAGTTGGTGGTGCGAGCCCGTCGCACGGTGATCTCTTGCATTCCCCGAGCCGTCTGAGCTCTGGGAACAGACCGGGGCCTGTGCGGTGAGCTGGTGCCACGAACGGCTTGTGAGGTGTCGGCCCGTTCCTTGATCGAGGCCTGGAATTAGGTCGCTGCGTGGCCCCGCATGCGCTCGTGACCAGCGCAAACACCCACACTTCGAGGAGGGAAAGTTGATCTACTGCGGCATCGACTGGGCCGAGAAGACACACGACGTCGCCCTGGTCGACGACGACGGCACGCTCCTGGCCAAGCGCCACATCACCGACGACGCGACCGGCTACAAGATCCTGCTGGATCTGCTCGCCGAGCACGGCGACACCGAGGACAACCCGATCCCGGTCGCCATCGAGACCTCCCTCGGCCTGCTCGTCGCGGTCCTGCGCACCGGGAAGCGCCAGGTCTACGCCATCAACCCGATGGCCGCCGCACGCTACCGCGACCGCCACGCGGTCACACGGAAGAAGTCCGACCCCGGCGACGCCCTCGTCCTGGCGAACATCCTCCGGACCGATATGCACGCCCACAGGCCGTTGCCCCAGGACAGCGATCTCGCCCGCGCCATCGCCGTCCTCGCCTGCGCCCAGCAGGACGCCGTTTGGAACCGGCAGCAGCTCGCCAACCAGCTCCGCTCGCTCCTGCGCGAGTACTTCCCCGCCGCCCTCGACGCCTACCTGCACTGGCAGAACGGTCTCTGCCGCCCCGAGACCCGCGTCCTGCTGGAACTCGCCCCCACGCCCTTGCGGGCGGCCCGTCTGTCGCTCGCGCAACTGCGCTCGGCGCTCAAGCGCGCCGGCCGCCAGCGCCGGATCGATGCCGACGCCGAGCGCATCCGCGAGGTCCTGCGGGCCGAATACGCGCACCAGCCGCCACTGGTCGAGGACGCGCTCGGCAAGCAGATGCTCGCTCTACTGCGGCAGCTCGACGCCGCCTGCACGGCCGCCGACCAGCTCGCCGAGGCGGTTGAAGAGGTTTTCCCTCAGCATCCGGACGCCGAGATCATCCTGAGCCTCCCCGGGCTCGGCACCCAGCTCGGCGCCCGGATCCTCGCTGAGATCGGGGACGACCACGCCCGCTTCGCCACTGCCCGCGGTATGAAGACCTACGCCGGTGCGTCCCCCATCACCAGGGCGTCCGGCAAGAAGTCCAGCATCACCAGACGCTGGGTGAAGAACGACCGGCTCAACCACGCCGGCTACCTGTGGGCCTTCGCCTCACTGACCCACTCACCGGGCGCAAAGGCCCACTACGACCGCCGCCGCGAGGCCGGGGACTGGCACGCCGCCGCTCAGAGAAACCTCTTCAACAAGATGATCGGCCAGCTCTACCACTGCCTCCAGAAGCACATCCTGTTCGACGAGAACCTCGCCTTCCCCACACAACTTCTCGAAGCTGCTTGACGACTTAGCTCCGTGAGGTGTCTCTGGGCCCTCCTCCGCGACGGACGGACCTACGAACCCGCGCCACCAAGCACACTCGCGGCTTGACAGACCGCATTAGGAATCAATGAACGTCTTGGGTTTCCTGGTACGAGAAGAACCAGTGCAGGCCGAACTCCTCGACGAAATCTGTGCGGGTCGGCTCATTACTCCGGCAGATCTGATCGACGAGGGGGTCTTCCCAGTGCCGAGCAAAGCTGCCAGACCTCTCAAAGCCGATTCCACAGGTGGCTTGTTCGAACTGTGACCTGTCTGACTGATTGCCCCCTGCAGTGGTTGCTGCGTGCGGTGCTGCGGTCACGGGAGATGAGCACGCTTCGACACATACCCATCCGCTGGGAACGCGAGGCCTTTCTCGGCCTCGCCACCTGCCAATCACCCACGGACACGTCCAACCACATCGGCTCCTGTTCATACAGGCCGTCTCCGTGCCTGGAGGACCGCGACCGCCCGGGGGTGCTCGTAGTTCAGCCCTTGGCCGCGGCGACTTCTCGTGCGCGGCCGGCCAAATTCTGAACAGAGCGGGAAGTGGCGTACGGAGCGAGCTCTCTACGCATCGTGGTGAAGTGGTCGTCACCGCGTACGGAAGAGACGTGCTCGTACTCGTCGAGGAAGCGTCCCCACGACGCGCGAGGCGTCCAGATACCCGAACCGGAGTTGGCGCTGCGCGAGCACCGCATAGGCGTGGACGCTGCCCTGCCGCTCCTGAGCGGGCTGAGCCCCCTGCCCTCCTTCCTGCCAGCGCACCGGTTCCAGGCCAGCCTGCAGGAACGGGTGCGAGTGCGGGAGATGCTCACCAACCTCGGCACCGCGCTGCCCCGGTTCACCTCCCCCGCGGCCCGCTTGCCGGCCCTGCAGTGCGCGCTGCGTACGGACGTCCGCGGTCAGGTCCGGCTGCCGACGGGCCTGTTGCGGGGCATGCGCCTGCACGGGAACCGCGAGTTGTGGCTGGAGCTGGCCATGCCGACTGGCTTGCGCTGCCGGACTTCCGTGCGGTGCCCGCACAGGTGCGGCTACTCGCTGCCGCGGTGCTGGACCAGGCACCCGGCCGTCACTCTCGTTGCCGCGCCGCCGACTGGGCACTGCGACCCACGCCGTTGATCCTGCCGGCCGCAGCACCCGCACTGCGACTGACTGCCCTCGCGCTGGCCACACACACCTGCGCCCACGCCGAACACAGCACCGACATGAACATCCTCACCCGCCTGCACGGGCACTCCGCTCAGCAGACCGGCGAACTGCTCGACCGACTGGTGACCACACGCACCCTGCAGGCATGGCAGCACAACCGGGAGACCGAGTTGGTCTGGCAACTGCCCCAGCCGCAGGTCCAGTCACGATCCGTCGTACTGCCTCGCGGACACCAGGCATGAGAATTGTGAGACTGTCTCAAGAGCAAGAAGACACCACCTGGCACGAACAACCAGTGCTGTTCGTCCGTACCATCTGTACACCGAGGCATCTTGCGGCACTCCCGCCGGGCCGCCCAGACCTCGCCCGAGAGGGCCGTCACTTCCATGTGGTGCAGCCCCGCAGGACGTTCATTCGCCGAGAAAGGTCAGCCATGCCCGAGACAACGACTCCCGCCACTGAACTGACATCGCAGTACGTCGCCCAGGTGACCAACGACCTCGACCGCAATGTGAAAGAGCAGGGACGCATCCTTGCGGAGATCGCGTCCCTGCAAGAGCAGCTTGCCGCGATGCAGTACGACCACACGGTCCTGGTGAACGTGCAGCAGGCGCTCGGCGTCACCCAGGCACCGACCCAGCCTGCGGCAGAGGCCGACGGTGCAGCGGTGCCCTCGCCCCGGCAGAAGACCGGCGCCGCGCGCGGCGGTCATCGAACGGCCCGGAAGTCCACCGCCGCACCTCAGAAGGCAGCACCCAAGAAGCCCGTGGCCAAGCCGGCAGATACCGCAAAGGCGGCTCAGCCCACCCTGGTCGAGCTCATTCGCCGCCACCTCCTCGAGCTGAAGGAACCGCGCTCGGCTGCGGAGGTCTCCGCAGCGCTCGGCCAGGCCCACCCCGAGCGCCAGTTCGCGGACAAGGTCGTGCGGGTTACGCTCGAGGGGCTCGTGGCCAAGAGCCAGGCGGAGCGCACCAAGCAAGGAAGGTCCGTCTTCTACACCGCCCCCAAGTCGGCAGCAGTTGCTCCTGAGGCCGAGGCGCAGCCCGTAGAGACTGAGCGCTGACAGCCCCGCGTGGAGGGGTGGTTGCCTAGGTGCGGTCAGCGGGGGCGCCAGGTGCGGACCTCGAGGTGGATGATGTGGGCGTCGCGACGGTGCGACCGGTCTCGACCAGCCACTGGTGAACGGCGGTGGCTGGTGACGTCGCCGCCTGCGGCATCGACGCGCGGGCGAAGTCGGCGGCGTCGAAGCCGCCGGTCTACGTAGGAGCGTTGCTCGGTGTGGTCGGCGTGCTGGATGACCTCGCGGCGGACGCCGGGTGAGTCGCTGCGGCTGCCGGAGGGGTGCACGTAGCCGGTCTTGGCAAGGCGGACGGTGAAGGCCAGGCGTAGTCCCAGGCGGGCGGCTTCGGCGATCAGGGGACGCAGGCGGGCGGAGCCTGCGGCGATGGCCTGGGCGCCGACGCGACCGGTGCCGGATCCGGTCGGGGTGATCAGGACGGCCTTGGTGCGTACGCGGGCGCCGGAGGCGGTGGTGCGTCGGTGCGTCGCTGCTACGCCCCGCATCTGGGCGCGAGTCTGACTCTCACGCTGCGCCTGGACCGGGCCCGCCCCGTGTTCCCGCACGCCGAAGCCGCCGAAGACCTGCTGGCCGTCCTGGACGCCGACGAGGCGTCGTGACCCCGCGCCGCTCCAGGACTTCGCGGCTCTGGACGCCGCACTGGAGACCCAGACCGCTGAGCCCGGCAGTCCGGACCCGGAGTCCGTACGCGTCCAGCGCTTTAGCGTCGGCGACAACGAGCACATCCCCTGGGCGCGGCGTACGAGGAGTTGGAGCCAGACGAATACCGGGCCGGGTGCGCCCTCGCCGCCAGTCCGGCATGGAGCGACGCCATGCTCGGCCTCGCCGAGAGCCTGAAGCTTTGCGTCAGATGAACCCGGGCGGTGGAGTCGATGTACCTTGCCGCGCTGCCCGGCTATGTGCGTCAGCCGCGCCTGGGTCGGCGCCGGGCACGGCCGACGGACGAGGTGCTGCTGGGCTTCGAGGAATTCACCACGCGCCTGCTGGACTGGGTGTCGTGGTGGAACACCTCCCACCGGCCGGAACCTTTCAAGGGCCGGCCCTCGCTTGAGGCGTGGGAAGCAGATCCGACGCCGCTGCGTGAGATCAGCAGGGACGAGTTGTGGACGTTCGCCTTGGAGGGCGGCGGCAGCACGGACAGGCAGGTCTGGGTGCCGGACCGGCGGCCCACCCGGCGGCGCCGGGCCGCTACTGGCCGCCCTTTTGGACGTATTGCTTCACGAACTCCTCAGCATTCGACTCCAGGACCTCGTCGATTCCGTCCAGGACCGCGTCGACGTCGTCGCTCAGCTTTTCTTGACGTTCCTGGAGCCCCTCGGAATTCTGCGTCTCGGCGGCCTCTCCTCGACCTCCTCGGAGGCACGGTTCGCCCGCCGCCACCGGTGTCCTTGTTCGCCATTTCCCTCACCCACTCATTCGTCTGGCACCACTTTGTGGTCCTGGGCCTCGCCACCGCGCGACCATACGCGCCGGGTGCGGAGGCGTTCCTTGGTCTGTGCGCTGCGCCTCCTGTCCGGCTGCGGGGCCGCAAGGCGCCACAGCCAGACAGGAGTTCAAGCCCGACGGGGAAGACCCTGTTACAGGTACTGCCCCGTATTGGCCACGCTGTCGATGGAGCGGCCGGACTCGACCCCCTGCTTTCCGGTGACGAGCGTGCGGATGAACACGATCCGCTCGCCCTTCTTGCCGGAAATACGAGCCCAGTCGTCCGGGTTGGTGGTGTTCGGCAGGTCCTCGTTCTCCTTGAACTCATCCACGCAGGCGGCGAGCAGGTGGGAGACACGAAGGCCGCGCTGGCCGTGGTCGAGGAAGTCCTTGATGGCCATCTTCTTGGCCCGGTCCACGATGTTCTGGATCATGGCGCCGGAGTTGAAGTCCTTGAAGTACAGGACCTCCTTGTCACCGCCTGCGTACGTGACCTCCAGGAAGCGGTTCTCCTCGGTCTCGTTGTACATCCGCTCGACAACCACCTGGATCATCGCCGCCACGGTGGAGTCCACCGATCCGTCGTGCTCCTTAAGGGCGTGAGGGTGGAAGGGCAGCGAGTTCCTGAGGTACTTCGAGAAGATGTCCTTGGCCGCCTCGGCGTCCGGCCGCTCGATCTTGATCTTGACGTCCAGACGGCCTGGCCGCAGGATCGCCGGGTCGATCATGTCTTCGCGGTTGGAGGCGCCGATGACGATGACGTTCTCCAGGCCCTCCACACCGTCGATCTCGGCGAGTAGTTGGGGGACGATGGTGTTCTCCACGTCCGAGCTGACACCCGAGCCGCGGGTGCGGAAGAGCGACTCCATCTCGTCGAAGAAGACGATGACGGGCGCGCCCTCGCTCGCCTTCTCCCTGGCTCGCTGGAAGACCAGGCGGATCTGACGCTCGGTCTCGCCGACGTACTTGTTGAGGAGCTCGGGGCCCTTGATGTTGAGGAAGTAGCTCTTGCCTTGCGGGCGGCCGCTCACCTCGGCGACCTTCTTGGCGAGCGAGTTCGCGACGGCCTTGGCGATCAGTGTCTTGCCGCAGCCGGGAGGGCCGTAGAGCAGGACGCCCTTGGGCGGGCGTAGCTCATGCTCCTTGAAGAGGTCGGCATGCAGGTAGGGCAGTTCGACCGCGTCGCGGATCTGTTCGATCTGACCGGCGAGGCCGCCGATCTGCCGGTAGTCGATGTCGGGGACCTCTTCGAGGACCAGGTCCTCGATCTCCGACTTGGGGACGACCTCGTAGATGTAGCCTGAGCGGGGCTCCAGCAGGAGGGCGTCACCGGTGCGCAGGGTGAGCTCGCGCAGCGGTTCGGCGAGCCGGACCACCCGCTCCTCGTCGGTGTGCCCGGTGACCAGCGCGCGCTCGCCGTCCTCAAGGACTTCCTTGAGGGTGACGATGTCGCCGATGCTCTCGAAGGCCATCGCGTCCACGATGTTGAGGGCCTCGTTGAGCATCACTTCCTGGCCGCGGCGCAGCTCGTCGAGCTCGACGTCCGGGCTGACGTTGACGCGCAGCTTACGGCCGCCGGTGAAGATGTCAGCGGTGCCGTCCTCGTTCCGGGTGAGGAAGGTGCCAAAGCCGGCGGGGGGCTGCGCCAGCCTGTCCACTTCCTCCTTGAGGGCCGCGATCTGGTCGCGGGCCTCTCGCAGGGTGGCGACGAGCCGTTCGTTCTGGGCGGTCACGCCGGCCAGATTGGTCTGGAGCTCGAGGATCCGCTCTTCGAGAACTGTCGGCATTTGCAGGGAATCGGCACTGTGGGCGTAAGCGTCACGGCTCACCGTCACGGCTCTCACCTCCTTGGGTAGAGTTGAAAGTTGGCGTCCATGAATCCGTACCTGAAGGGAAGTCGGACTGCGGACGATGCGGTCCGGGGCCAACCGGATGCTGTGACTGTTCCGGCGGGGCCTCGCGTCAGACCTCGGGGTTCTCCAGCATCTCGGTGACCAGGGCCGCGATCGGGGAGCGCTCGGAGCGGGTCAGCGTGATGTGGGCGAACAGCGGGTGGCCCTTCAGCTTCTCCACCACCGCGACCACCCCGTCATACCGGCCCACTCTCAGGTTGTCCCGCTGTGCCACGTCATGGGTCAGAACCACCCGCGATCCGGCACCGATACGAGACAGAACGGTCAACAGGACGTTCCGTTCGAGTGACTGGGCCTCGTCCACAATCACGAACGCGTCGTGGAGCGACCGGCCGCGGATGTGGGTGAGCGGCAGCACTTCGAGCATGCCCCGCGCCACGACCTCCTCGATGACCTCCTTCGATGTCACCGCGGACAGGGTGTCGAAGACGGCCTGAGCCCAGGGGCTCATCTTCTCCGACTCACTGCCCGGCAGGTATCCCAGCTCCTGTCCGCCGACCGCGTACAGCGGCCGGAAGACCATCACCTTGCGGTGCTGCTGCCGCTCCAGTACTGCCTCCAGACCCGCGCACAGGGCCAGTGCCGACTTTCCGGTGCCAGCCCGGCCGCCCAGCGACACAATCCCCACATCGGGATCGAGCAGCAGATCCAGCGCGACCCGCTGCTCTGCGCTGCGGCCGTGCAGTCCGAAGGCCTCCCGGTCGCCGCGCACCAGCCGCACCCGGCCGTCGCCAGTGACCCGGCCCAGGGCCCGGCCGCGCTCCGAGGTGAGCACCAGCCCGGTATGGGCTGGCAGGTCACTGGCGCTGTCCACGTCCACCGCGGCGTCGCGGCCCGCGCCGAACAGCGCGTCCACCTGGTCACCGGAGACGTGCAGTTCGGACATCCCCGTCCAACTGGACGTCACCGCCAGCTCGGCCAGGTACTCTTCGGCCGACAGGCCGACCGAGCTGGCCTTGATCCGCAACGGCAGGTCCTTGGAAACGACCGTGACGTCGTATCCCTCCGCCTGCAACGTGCGGGCCACCGCCAGAATGCGGCTGTCCGCCCCGCCCGTGCGGTAGCCCGTGGGCAGGATGGATGGATCCGAGTGATTCAGCTCGACCCGGATCGTGCCGCCGCGCTCGTCCACTGGGATCGGCTCATCGAGGCGGCCGTGCCGGACCCGGAAGTCGTCGAGCAGGCGCAGTGCCTGGCGGGCGAAGTAGCCCAATTCGGGGTGGTGGCGCTTGGCCTCCAGCTCGGTGACCACCACCACCGGCAGGACGACCTCGTGCTCCTCGAAGCGCGTCATGGCGAAGGGGTCTGCCAGGAGCACGCTGGTGTCGAGAACGTACGTGCGCCGACCGGGATGGCGGGAGTGGACAGTCGGCTCTGTGCGGGCGCCGCGGTCTTCGGTGATCATGCGATTGCTCCCTGCTGGCGGTGACCGGTTTTCGCTCGGAACCGACCTTGGGAGGATTCCCGGGTGCTTGCCCCGGCGTCGCTTCGA
The DNA here is from genome assembly GCF_042737005.1 of Streptomyces sp. NPDC060027. Classification (NCBI taxonomy): domain Bacteria; kingdom Bacillati; phylum Actinomycetota; class Actinomycetes; order Kitasatosporales; family Streptomycetaceae; genus Streptomyces; species Streptomyces sp. NPDC060027. Next base: position 6,741 of record NZ_JBHWVI010000150.1, on the reverse strand, counting down.
GCGCTGCAGAACGACCGTTCGGAAACTCTGCTGAGGGCCGGGCAGAAGGCGGAATCACGGGTACGGGTCACAGCCGTTGAGCGCACAGTGCCGTTGCCCTGGGGGGCATGGGACGAAGATTCCATGAGGCGGCTGTACGGCTGGCGTCGCCTATTTCTTGATGCCATGGAGAATTCCTCCCCCGCGAGCGGAGTTTCGGATATGGAAGCCGCCCGGCCGTACATGGCCAGGTCTCGCCCCAAGCGCCCGGATTAGGTCCGGCGGCAGTCGGATCAACCCGACCCTGCGCTGCGATGGATGAGAGCAACCACCACAGCGAGGATTCCGCAATTGCGGGCGGCCGGTCATTCTTGCTATGTCGCAAAAGCTACGTTAGCTGCGGATCGTCGCCAACCGCCTGGAATATGAGCCGGGTCACAGCCTCGGAACCGGGGTGACGGAAAGCCCCTGGGCACCGCACTCCAGTGTCGGGTCACCGACTGGCAGAGCCGCCTTCGAAGTCATCTCACAATGGGCATTATGGTTGGCAAATGCCAGGATTTCCCTGGCCCTTCCAATGCATTCCGCTGTCCGAGACTCGTTTCCCTGGAAGGATCGAGTCCGTCATGGCGGAGCAATATCCGAAGGAGCTCAAAGGGCGGCCCGTGCGCCTGGCGCTAGGGACACACGATCAGTGCAAGACCGCGTCCCCGGCGATCCGTTCGATCGGCGCCCTCTGGCAGCCGCCCCCAGGACCTCGGCCCGGACCGACGTTACGCTGGATCGCTTGCGGCTCACGGCAAGACCTGCGCGCGTCCGTACCATGGAGGCATTTCTGAGCACCCTCGTCTGTTCGTTGCCCCCTCCAGTACGCGCAGGACGCCCCGCAGCAGGTCCGGGTGTGGGGCAACACCGTCCGCGAGGACGGCTGGGCCCGGGGTGACACGGGCCGTCACGTGTCCCAAGTCCTGCGGGAACGCACCGATGACAGCGGCGGGTCCGGGCCGTTCGTCGGCCGTCGCCTGCCGACCGCGACGTCGCCAGCTCCGACCACCCGCCCGCCTGCCGGTGGCACCTCAGCGACGCCGCCTGCCCCCACGCCGCCGCGACAGGGACCCGTGATGTGGGTCCTTCCGGCGGCCCCCTCCCGAAGAGATGCTGTTGGTTACGTAGCAAGGGATTAGGTGCACCAGAAGGCACGGTTGGTGGGCTTCCAGTCGGCGGGGCCGCTGTCGGACTTGGAGGAGTTCGAGGACTCCGAGGTGATCAGGAGCTGCGGGTCCTTGGGGTAGTCGCCGAAGGCTTTGCGCTGATCGGCGGTCCAGGTGTCGGCGCCGGAGCGCCAGGCTTCGGCGAGGGGCACCATGTGGTCGATGGTGGCCTGGGCGACGACGGTGACAAAGGAGTATGAAGTACTCACATCGAACCGGGATCCCGTCGGTAACGTCCCGAGGGACAAATATGTGGTCGTGAACAGAATCGCCCTGATACGGCGGCTATTCCGATCGCGGCAAAGTAAGTATCTGAACGGAGAGACCGTGACTACCAACACATCCATCATGACCCCCACGGAAGAGACGGCGCACGAGGGCGGCCCGCAGCACAACGAGATCGTGGTCGAGGCCCACGAGGGCGGCCCGCAGCACAACGAGATCGTGGTCGAGATCTGACCGGCCGTAGACCGCTGTCCGACCGTGGCATTGGGACGAGTGAGATGTCCGGCTGGGTGCCCTCCTTGCCCCTGAGGACGTGGGTTGTCCTCGGGGGCGAGGTTGTCTCTGCGGTGGGGTCTGGTGCGACTGTTCCTTATCTGTTCGTGTACCTGCATGTGGTGTGTGGGATGTCGGTCGGACAGACGGGGGCCATGCTGACGGTGCGGGCGGCGATCTGGGTAAGTGGTATCGCCTTGGGCGGGCTGCTTGCGGACCGGGTAGGGGCGAAGACGGTGGCGGTGGCTGGACTAGTGTCGACCGGGGCAGGAACCTGGGGGCTAGCTGCGGCGGATACGCCGGTCGGTGGTGCTGTGGCCCTTGTTGGCTACAGTTTCGCGTTTGCCGTGCTGACACCGGCGTTGGATGCGCTGGTGGCGGCGGCGGTGCCGGTTGGCCCGAGACAGGTGGTGTTGGGCTGGCGTTATGCGGCGTTCAATCTCGGCAATGCGGCGGGGGCGGGCCTGGCCGCGGTCCTACTTGCTGCTACCTCGGCCGCAGAGGGGCTGCCGGTGCTCTACCTGTTTGACGGAGCGTCATTCGTAGTATTTGCCGTGTTGATCGGCGTGTTCGTTCGTCAGGCGTCACCTTCGCGGCCTTCTAGACCCGTGGGACAGGGGTACCGGACGTTGATGGCGGATCCAGCGCTGCGTTGGATCTGCGCGGTGGTGCTGCTGGTCGTTGCGGCCGGCTACGCCCAGCTGCATGTCGCACTTCCGGGATTCGCTACCGCTGCGGGCTTTGACACGCGCAGCCTGGGGTGGGTCATGGCGGCCAACACGCTCGCGGTGCTGCTCTTCCAGGTACCTGCGCTCCGAGTGAGCGCTGCGCATCGGCGCAGCCGGATCCTATTGGCGGGGATAGTCGTCATGGTCAGCGCCTGGGTGCTGATCCAGGTGGCTGGCCACTCGGGGCTGACGGTCCTGGTTGCTGCCGCGGTTCTGTTCGGAGCGGGGGAGACCTTGTTCGCGCCGGTGGTGTCGGCCCTGGTCAATGACCTTGCCTTGGAGGGGGCAAGGGGGCGCTACAACGCAGCTCAATCGCTGGCGTGGGGCATCGGCTTTCTGGCCGGTGCCGCCGGCGTGGGTGCTGTCCTCACCGCGGGCGGAGAGGACATCGTGTTCGCGGTAGTGGCCGGTGTGCTCGGCCTGGCAGCGGTTGCTGTCCTGCAACTTGAGCGAGTTCTGCCGGGCGCTATCAACAGAATCCCGGATCAGAAAGGTATGACTTCAGCTGATGCATCAGCAGCGCATTAGTCCCCCTCAAACAGGTTGAGCAGGCCCATATGATCAACATCGTTCAGACTATGCCGAACCGGTTGCCCGATGTGCAGGCCCTGTTCGCGTCCGCTTACGCCGCCCGTGACACAGGCGACTTGGCGCAGGCCGAACGAACCCTGCGCCAAATTCTGGCCACAGGTCAGGAACCGTTGCGGGCAACGACCCGCCTGAAGGCACAGACCGGGCTCGCCCAGGTGTGGCGCCAGCGCGGACAGTACCGTCGGGCCGGGCTGCTGCTACGCCTGACGCTGGCCGCCGCGGAAGCGTCGTGCGGTCCTCACTCTTTGCAGGTCGCTGCAGCCTGCAACGAATGGGCGATTCTGGGCAAATACACCGGCGACTTCGACCACGCGGAAACCCTCTACCAGCGTGCCCTGACCATCTACGAAGCAGTCCACGGGCCAGAGCACCACAGCGTTGCCACTATCTGCCACAACCTGGGCGGCCTTGCCCATACACGCGGCAACCACGTTGCGGGGGAGCCCTGGGCACGGCGCGCCGTGGAGATCCGCACCCACCTCCTCGGCGAAGGCGACCCCATGGTCGCCGCTGACGCCGCCGCATGGGCCTCGCTACTGGACGGCATCGGCCGCCATGAGGAAGCCGAGAACGTCCTGCGCCGCGCCCTCCAGGTCTTCGAGAATGCCTACGGTCTAAACCATTATGAGGTCGCCGTTACTGTGCACAATCTGGCCGCTCTGGCACATCGCCGAGGAGACCTCCCGGCAGCCCAGGCTGGCTACGGTCGTGCACTTGCCATCAAGCAGCTCCTCCTCGGATCCGATCATCCCGAGTGCGCCACCACTTTGACCAGCCTCGCCGCAAACCACTACCACCAGGGCCAACACGCCCAGGCAGTCGCCTATTACGCCCGCGCGATCACCATCCTGGAACCCGTCGTCGTCTCTGATCACCCCGTCCTGGCGGCCGCCCGCCGCGGCCTTGCCCAAGCCAGCACCCATGCCTTCAGCGATAGAGAACCCTCCGGATCACGGTAGACCAGCGAGTCTACGTGTCCCATGACTACTCTTCATGGGACACGGGGTCATCATCGAGGTCGAGCGGGCCTAGAGGGGGCACCAGGAGAAGATCTGCCTGGGAGTGATCGACCTGATGATTCGTCATAAGTCCACCTGTAGCGGTGATTCGGCCTCCTGGCCTGCGCGGATCAGGCCGAACGCAGGCCGCCCGCCATGGGGGCTGGGCGAACCGGTCGACGCCACCGAGGGCAGCGTCGCGGTGGGCGGCACGGCTCTACTCGATCATCTCGGCGTTGACGTCCGCCGCACAACTCGGACCGCGAGCACCCGTTCACCGGGAGCCGTGGGCACCGTTGGACGACGGCACCCACGGGGACGGTCAAAATCGTAGAACCTCGACGCCTCGCTGTTCGAGGGGCGGCACGACTGCATCCAGGAACTCGGCTCTGTCCGCTGCTCCTGCGCCGACCACGGCAGCCGGAATGACCATCGGCCGCTCCTCTGCAGTTATGTGTCACGTCCTCGGTGGAGAAGACGACGATCTGGGTCACCTGGTCCCAGCGGATCGTCCTGATGTTGCGCCGGGCCGTGCCGCCACGCCGCGGTCGTAGACGTAGACCGCCATCCGGGCCCGCACCGGCCGTATCAGGCCGATCAGCACGCTGGCGATCAGGACGATGACCAGCCCACGGAAGATCTGCACCCAGTCGGCATCCTCGAACTGGGACAGGATCGGGCCGGTCACGGCCAGGCCGGCCGCCGAACCGACGGCGAACGCAATGCCACGCAGGGACTCGCCTGCCCCGCCGGGCTCCTGCCGAGCCAGCCGCAACACTCCGAGGCCGGCAGCGGCCGATGCTCGGCCGCAGGCGCCGCCACGGTGCGGTCGCCGTGGCTGCAGACGCTCCGAGACTGTCACGGGAGTTCGGCGAACTGGCCGGGTGCACCCGGCGGTAGGCGTTGCCACTGGCGGCTCGTCTGATCGAGAGCCTGGCCTGTCGAGGAGGCCGTCTCACCGAAACCGACGCCTTCGGTCACGCAGAAAGGCGGGTCCGCCACCACGGGGAAGTGACGGACCCGCCTGCGTCCACGTGCCATGTCCGTCCCCGGCGCGGTCTGCGAGGAAGTTCAGGGGGCGTCCGGCTCCGCCGATGTCGTGGGCGAGCCCGGCCCGACCTGTACTCGGCGGCCATCCGCCGGACGCACGATCCGCGGGTGGTGTCGGTCAGCTCAGCTGCGCGCCGGCCAGAAGCGCCAGGCCGGCAGGCGCACTGGGCCATGCGCGCTCGCGCGCGGGCGGAGCGGAAACCTGCAAGGGGAGCATCACCCGCTGAAGGTCCCTGCCGATCCGCTCGGCCTCGCCGCGCACCTGCGCCGGCACGTCACCGCGCTCCGCGACGAGCTGTGCGTAGATCGGGGCTTCCTGGAACACGAGCGACGCGTCCTTCCTGTCGGCGCCTCGCGTCGGACACGGAGGCAGCCGCCGAGTGTACGGGGCCGTGCGGCACGCCTCCAGTTCAGCACCGGCCGTCGGCTGTCCCGAAGCACGGTGGAGAAGGTCGGCGGGCATGGCGGTCGCGCTCGTGGTCGGCGGCCGTCACGCGCTGAACTCCGGTCGGGGGACGGCGCGCTCTGCCCTCTCGGCAGGGACCGCGATCTTCGCTGGTGACATCAGGTAGTCGATGCGTCCCGTTGCACTGTCCTTGCCTGCCGCCCGCCCGCCTAGGCACCCTGTCGTGATTGAGGTCGGTCCCGGTGAGCGCGGCCTTCACCGGCTCGACGTACGTCATCACCCCCGGCAGCCGTCGTGCTCGCACAACACGCCGGGTGGGGCTCGACAGCCCCGCCGCGCCCCCTCATCCGGCTATCGGCTCGGAAGTGATCGGGGCAGCCCGAACCATGGGAGCACGCTGTTGTCGAATCGGGTCATGGCGCAGATCCGGTCACCGGTGAGCATGAGGACGTACAGGCCGACCCCGTGACTGATGCCGGTGGGGGTACGCAGGTAGGCCCCGAACGCCGGCTGGCCGTTGGCACGCGACGGGACGAGGTCGAACCTGCGGCTTGTATCGAAAGTGGATCTTGAGCGATGAATGATCTCGGTTCATGGGGCGAGGAGATCTCACAGACGAGCAGTGGGCGGCCCTGGAGCCGGTGTTGCCGAAGGGCACGAAGACGGGGCGGCCATCCGTCCGGCCTCGGCGCCAGTTGATCGACGGTATACGGTTCCGGGTCCGGACTGGGGTTCCGTGGCGGGACGTGCCCGATGAGTACGGGCCATTCGGCCGGGTCTACGACCTGTTCCGCCGATGGCAGCGGGAGGGCACATGGCACAGGGTCCTCATCCGGCTCCAGTCGCTGGCCGACGCGAAGGGTGCGATTACGTGGGACCTGAGCGTCGACTCGACGGTGTGCCGCGCCCATCAGCATGCGGCTGGGGCTCGGAAGCAGGGTGATCTGCAGAAGGAAGCACCGGGTGGCGTGTTCATCGAGCCCGGTGATCACGGGCTGGGACGGTCGCGTGGCGGGTTCACCACCAAGCTGCACCTGGCCGTCGAGCAGGGCCAAAAGCCATGTCGATCGTGGTCACGGCAGGGCAGCGCGGGGACTCGCCGCAGTTCGAACCCGTGCTGGAGAAAGTCCGCGTGCCCCGCATCGGGCCTGGTCGGCCGCGCGTCCGCCCCATCGCGTGCGCGCTGACAAGACACCCCATGCAGCTATCGGGTCAAGCAGCTGTGGCGAGTGGTGATGGTTTCGGCGGGGCAAATGCGATCGCTTCGTCGAACCTCTGGC
>NZ_JBHWVI010000149.1:0-21315 GCF_042737005.1 Streptomyces sp. NPDC060027 | reverse complement strand
CAATTGCGCCCCTGCCACGCCCCGGGGGGCGAACCGGGTACCGTATGCGCCCCTCGGTGCTCGTCCCGTCAGCCGGCCAGGCAGGACGGGCCGAGCAGCACCTTCAGGTCACCGAAGAGCGCGGGGTCGGGCTTCACCCGGTGCCGGTCGAGCCGCAGCACGGTGGTCTTGCGCGGGCCCTGGAGCCTGATGCGGACCTCGCTCTCGCCCTTGTGGTGGCTGAGGATCTCGCCGAGGCGGCTGACCATGGGCGGAGTGACCTTCAGCGCCGGGATGGTGAGGATCACGGGCGCGTTGGTGCCCGCGTTCGACAGGTCCGGGACCTGGAGCTCCATCGCGACCAGGCGCGGCACGTCCTCGCGCTTGTCGAGGCGTCCCTTGACGAAGACGACCGCGTCCTCGACGAGTTGGGTCGACACCAGCTGGTACGTCGCCGGGAAGAACATGCATTCCATGGAGCCCGCGAGGTCCTCCACGGTGGCGATCGCCCAGGCGTTGCCCTGCTTGGTCATCTTGCGCTGCAGGCCCGAGATGATGCCGCCGATCGTCACGACCGCGCCGTCCCCGTGCTCGCCTCCGGTCAGCTGGGAGATGCCCGCGTCCGCCTTGTCGGACAGCACGTGCTCAAGGCCGAAGAGCGGGTGGTCGGAGACGTACAGGCCGAGCATCTCCCGCTCCTGGGCGAGCAGATAGGCCTTGTCCCACTCGTCGGTCGTGAACTCCACGTCGAGTCCGAAGCCGGGCTCACTGGTGTCCTCGTCCCCCATGCCGCCGAAGAGGTCGAACTGCCCCTCGGCCTCCTTGCGCTTGACCGCCACCACGTTGTCGATCATCGGCTCGAACTGCGCGGTGAGGCCCTTGCGGGTGTGCCCCATCGTGTCGAACGCGCCGGCCTTGATCAGCGATTCCGTGGTGCGCTTGTTGCAGGCGACCGCCTCGACCTTGTCGAGGTAGTCGGGGAAGGAGGCGTACTTCCCCTTGGCCTTGCGGCTGCGGATGATCGACTCCACGACGTTCGTACCGACGTTGCGGACGGCCGAGAGGCCGAAGAGGATCACGTCGTCGCCCTGGGCGGCGAAGTTCTGCTCGGACTCGTTCACGTTGGGCGGCAGCACCTTGATGCCCATGCGCCGGCACTCGTTCAGGTAGACGGCCGACTTGTCCTTGTCGTCCTTCACCGAGGTGAGCAGCGCGGCCATGTACTCGGCCGGGTAGTTCGCCTTCAGATAGCCGGTCCAGTACGAGACGAGTCCGTACGCGGCGGAGTGGGCCTTGTTGAAGGCGTAGCCGGCGAAGGGGACCAGCACGTCCCACAGGCCCTGGATGGCCTCGTCGCTGTAGTTGTTCTTGCGGGCGCCCTCCTGGAAGAGGACGAAGTTCTTCGCCAGCTCGTCGGGCTTCTTCTTGCCCATCACGCGGCGCAGGATGTCGGCCTCGCCGAGCGAGTACCCCGCGATGATCTGGGCGGCCTTCTGGACCTGCTCCTGGTAGACGATCAGGCCGTAGGTGACGGCCAGGACCTCTTCGAGCGGCTTCTCCAGCTCCGGGTGGATCGGCGTGATCTCCTGGCGGCCGTTCTTGCGCTCCGCGTAGTTGATGTGCGAGTTCATGCCCATCGGGCCCGGCCGGTAGAGGGCCGAGACGGCGGAGATGTCCTCGAAGTTGTCGGGCTGCATCTGGCGGAGCAGCGAGCGCATCGGGCCGCCGTCGAACTGGAAGACGCCGAGGGTGTCACCGCGGCAGAGCAGTTCGAAGGTCTTGGGGTCGTCCAGCGGGAGGGCGAGCATCTCCAGGTCGATGCCCTTGTTGGCTTTCACCATCTTGATGGCGTCGTCCATGATCGTGAGGTTGCGCAGGCCCAGGAAGTCCATCTTCAGCAGGCCCAGCGACTCGCACTGGGGGTAGTCCCACTGCGTGATGGTCACGCCGTCGGTGTGCCGCACCCAGATCGGGGCGTGGTCGACGATGGGTTCGCTGGACATGATCACGCCGGCGGCGTGCACGCCCATCTGCCGGACCAGGCCCTCGACGCCCTTGGCGGTGTCGATGACCTTCTTGACGTCCGGTTCGTTCTCGTACATCCCGCGGATCTCGCCGGCCTCGCTGTAGCGGGGATGCTTGGGGTCGGTGATGCCGTTCAGGTCGATGCCCTTGCCGAGGACGTCGGCGGGCATCGCCTTGGTGAGCCGGTCGCCCATGGCGTACGGGTAGCCCAGCACGCGCGCGGAGTCCTTGATGGCGTTCTTCGCCTTGATCTTGCCGTACGTGCCGATCATGGCGACCTTGTCGGCGCCGTACTTCTCGGTCACGTACCGGATCACCTCGACGCGCCTGCGCTCGTCGAAGTCGATGTCGACGTCGGGCATGGAGACGCGCTCGGGGTTGAGGAACCGCTCGAAGATCAGACCGTGCGGGATCGGGTCGAGGTCGGTGATGCCCATGGCGTACGCGACGATCGAGCCGGCCGCGGAACCACGGCCGGGTCCCACCGCGATGCCCTGCTTCTTGGCCCACATGATGAAGTCGGCGACGACGAGGAAGTACCCCGGGAACCCCATCTGGATGATGACGTCCATCTCGTACTCGGCCTGCTTCTGGCGGTCGTCGGGGACACCGCCGGGGAAGCGGCGCTCCATGCCGAGGCGCACCTCCTCCTGGAACCAGGTGACCTCGGTGAAGCCGTCCGGGATGTCGAACTTCGGCATGAGGTTCTTCGCCTCGAACATGCCGGTCGTGTCGATCTGCTCGGCCACCAGGAGGGTGTTGGCGCAGCCCTGCTGCCAGGCGTCCGAGGAGTCGACCGCGTACATCTCGTCCGTCGACTTCAGGTAGTAGCCGGTGCCGTCGAAGCGGAAGCGGTCCGGGTCGGAGAGGTTCTTGCCGGTCTGGATGCACAGCAGGGCGTCGTGGGCGGTCGCCTCGTGCGCGTACGTGTAGTGCGAGTCGTTCGTCACCAGGGGCGGGATGCCGAGCTTCTTGCCGATCTCCAGGAGTCCGTCGCGGACCCGGCGCTCGATCTCGATGCCGTGGTCCATCAGCTCCAGGAAGTAGCGGTCCTTGCCGAAGATGTCCTGGTACTCGGCGGCCGCCTTCAGTGCCTCGTCGAACTGGCCGAGGCGCAGCCGGGTCTGGAGCTCGCCGGAGGGGCAGCCGGTGGAGGCGATGAGCCCCTCCGACCACTGGGAGATCGTCTCCTTGTCCATCCGGGGCCACTTCTGGAGCCAGCCCTCGGCGTACGCGTCCGAGGAGAGCTTGAAGAGGTTGTGCAGGCCCGTCCGGTTCGCCGCCCAGATCGTCTTGTGCGTATAACCACCCGAACCGGACACGTCGTCGCGCTTCTGGTGCGGCTGGCCCCACTGGATCTTGCGCTTGTTGCGCCGGGACTCCGGGGCGACGTACGCCTCGATGCCGATGATCGGCGTGACGCCCGCCTTCTTCGCCGTGTGGAAGAAGTCATAGGCCCCGTGGAGGTTCCCGTGGTCGCTCATCGCGATATGGGACATGCCCATCTCGTTGCACGCGTCGAACATGTCCTTGAGCCGCGCGGCACCGTCCAGCAGCGAGTACTGGGTGTGGACGTGCAGGTGCGTGAACGGCGGCTTCGACACGGTTTCGGCCTCCAGGAAGAACCATTGGTGACAGGCTGCGGACAGTCTGGGGGGTCAGCGTCGAAGTCTATGACGCGCGACTGACACTCGGCGGAGGATCACCCGTACCTTCATGCGGGGGCCGGGATCCCGGGCGTACGTTCGCCGCCGGAACCCGGGCACTCCCGCGTATCTTCGTCCGTTGGAAGTGGACGGACCCCTTGTCCCCGGGGCGGCGCGCCCGCCCTGTCAGCCACGCACCACCTGCACCAGGAGGCACCCAGCGATGTCGGTCCCGCAGCTCAGCGCCGAGCAACGCGGCGAGCAGATCCTCGCCGTCTTCGACACCGCCTTCGGCGAGCTCCTGGCGGCCGACCCGGCCGCGTTCCGCGTGAAGTTCCGCAAGATGGCGGCCTCCGCGTTCGCCTTCTACCGCGGCACCGCGGGGCTCTTCTACCACGATCTCGACCAGGACCGGCGGGGCGGCCCGTACCTGGACGAGCGGACCTCGCGGGTGTGGATCCACGGCGACCTGCACGCCGAGAACTTCGGCACGTACATGGACGCCCAGGGCCGCCTGATCTTCAACGTGAACGACTTCGACGAGGCCTACGTCGGCCCCTTCACCTGGGACCTCAAGCGCTTCGCCGCCTCCGTCGCCCTCATCGGCTACGCGAAGGCGCTCAGTGACGAGCAGATCACCGAGCTGGTGCGGGTGTACGCGGCCGCCTACCGCGAGCGCATCCGCGCCCTCGCCACCGGCGCCAAGAGCGACGAGGTGCCGCCCTTCACGCTGGAGACCGCCGAGGGCCCGCTCCTGGACGCGCTGCGCGACGCCCGCTCGCTGACCCGCTTCGGGCTGCTCGACTCGATGACCGAGATCCGCGACTTCGAGCGCCGCTTCGCGCCGGGCGGCGGCTCCATCGAGCTGGACGCCGCCACCCGCTACAAGGTCCTCGCGGCCTTCGACGGTTACCTGGAGACGCTTCCGGAGTCCTCGCTGGCCCGCCCTGACTCGTACCGCGTGAAGGACGTCGTGGGCCGCCGCGGCATCGGCATCGGCTCGGCCGGACTGCCGTCGTACAACATCCTTCTGGAGGGCAACAGCGACGCCCTGGAGAACGATGTCGTGATCTACATCAAGCAGGCCCAGACCCCGGCCGTCTCCCGGCACGTCACGGACTCCTCGATCCGCGAGTACTTCCAGCACGAGGGCCACCGCACGGTGATCTCCCAGCGCGCCCTGCAGGCGCACGCCGACCCGTGGCTCGGCTGGACCGAACTGGACGGCGCGGGCCAGCTGGTCGCCGAGGTCTCGCCGTACGCGGTGGACCTGGACTGGGGTGACATCGACGACCCCGAGGAGATCGCCTCGGTCGTCGCCGACCTCGGCCGGGCCACCGCCACGATGCACGCGGCGGCGGACGACGAGAGCGGTCACTCGGAGCTGGTGCCGTTCTCCACGGAGCGGGCCATCGACGCGGCCATCGCGGCCGACGAGGACGGCTTCGCCGGCCTGCTGGTGGACTTCGCGCACGACTACGGCACCCGCGCCCGCCGCGACCACCAGATCTTCGTGGACCTGTTCCGCAACGGACGGATCCCGGGTCTTTGAAGGCCACGCGACCCGGTCGCCTCACCACGCTCCCGTAACGCACAGGAACCGTTCCTAAAGACTGAGCGGGAGTGGGTCCTGTTGCCAGAACCCGTGCTCAGTCGAACGCCCCGGACGGTGTTGGGCGTTCTGGTTGCCCGCGTTCGCTCCGCGTCCGGGCGGCACGGATCGTGTCCGTGGTCCGGGAATGCGGGGGCGGGTTTCCTCGCGCCCCGGGGTGGCCGGTCGGGCCTGGACGGTCCGATGCCCGTACCCATCACGCTGGTGGGTACGGGGCCGTGCCGTCCGACGCCGGACCTGATGCCCCAGGGCGCGCCTTCCGATCGCCACGGCGGCCGCGTCGTGGCGGGTGGCTTTCCTGGTGGTGCTGGTGAGGGGTTTCTGCCAGTGCTGGGCACCCCAGCGGGAGGTGTAGGCGGGGTCGACCGCGACCAGCGGGATACCGAGTTCGGTAGCCATCGACACCAGGCGGGCGCGCAGCCGGGCGACGGGCATGCCGGAGATCAGCCGGCGGAACTTCTTTCGTCGGCCGTGTTTCTCCCGGCTGGTCTCGGCGGTGAAGTCGAGGTCCTCGACGGCGATCGCGAGGTGATGGCGTCGGGCCCAGTGCAGCAGGCGGGTCAGGGCGTGGCGTACCTGAGCGTCGCGGTGGTCGGCGGTGCCGGACAGGTCGTAGTCGAAGCGGCGCGGGGCGCCGACCGGGTTGCCATGCACGTCCAACCGCCAGGCCGCGAGGTGATCGGCGTTGGTGTCGACACCGATCAAGCCTCCTGCCCGGACGGCGGCCAGGGGCACGATGGGGGCGGGTGGGACGGTCCAGGAGGCGGTCAGATACCAGCGTTGGCGCTGGACATCTTCGTGGATGCGGTACGCAACGGCCCGGTTGGCGTGGACGCGGTCGCGCCATGTCTCGCCCCGGTGTGCGAACGACACCCGCGCGGTGAGGACGTAGCGGCCGTGTGCGGTGTTGGCGAGGCGGGTGAGCGGGGCCGGGAGCTTGATGCTGACCTCGCCGTCGGGGCTGACCCGGATGGTCTCGTTGCCGTACCGCTTCCCGCTCTCGCCGTCCGCCTGCAGGAACCGGCGCGACGCCTCCCACCGCACACGCCACGCCTCCTCGGTGAGCTGCGCCTGCTTCAGGTGGTGGCGAGTGTTCAGCAGCCGTTTCCCGCCCCGCACCACCCGCACCCGCCCGGCCGCCCAGTCGGTCCGCGCCTGCTCCAGCCGGTCCTCCAGCACCCCCAGCCGACGCGTCTTGGCATGCCACTCCCGCCGACTGCGATAGCCACCGGCAAGCCGCTTGTTGCCCTTCTCGCCGACAGGCAGCGACAGCCGGTGCCGGATCGTGTTCACCCCGGATTCGAGCTGCTGGATGTGCGCGGCCTGGCCACGCCGGGCCAAAGCCCACTGATCGTGCGTGGCCTTCGTCAACGCCCCCGCCCACCGCGACGACGACAGCCCGGTCAGCTCCCGCTTACGCGACGCCCACCCCTTGTTGTCGTGCTTCAGACCGGCCGCACACCGCAACTTGAGGTCCCGGGACGCCAGCGAACCGAGATGGTCGCCGACCAGCCGCAGCACCGTCTCGTCCCCGGCGGTCAGGCCCTTGAGCCGGTCCCGGACCGCCACACCCGACGGACCGGGCACCACGAACGACGCCCCCACCACCCGCAACCCATCACCCAACCCGCTCACCCCCGCCCCGTCACCCCGCGAACACCCCGTCACCCCACCCAACGACCACCACCCGCACAGGTCACCCCTTCGGGACAAGAACTCCCGTTCCCGCCCGCACCCTCACGCGGACCAACGTCACCGACACTCACCCATACACGCCAGAACACCCCCACACGCAGCCGAAGAGCAGCAGTCGCCAACCCTTTAGGGGACGCTTACGGGAGCACGTGGGACACTCACCTCTGCTATGGACATATCCAGGACCCAGCTCAGAGCCGTGCGCGCGGCAGTGTTCACGGCCGTCGTCGTGACGCTCTCCGCCGCGTCGCACGTGCTGCTGTCCCGGGTGCCGCTGCCGCTGTCCACCGTGGCCGCGATCGCCGCCGCCGTCTTCGCCCTCTCCTTCGCCCTGGCGGGCCGTGAGCGGGGCTTCGGCCGGATCGCGGCCCTGCTGATCCCGCTGGAGCTGGCCGCCGACACCGTGTTCACCACGAGCCAGCACGTCTGTTACGGCAGGGCGGGCGGCCCGGTCGCCGGTCCGCTGCGCTCGGTCGGCTTCGACGTGCTGTGCGGCGGCGGCAGCCTGGGCACTCCGCTGTCCCGGGTGACCGGCGGCGCCCCCGACCGTGCCGCCGCCCTGCTCTCCGACGCCGACCCGGCCGCCGCCTGGCTGCTGCTCGGCGCGCATGTCACCGTCGGCCTGCTCGCGGCCGCCTGGCTGCGCCGCGGCGAGCGCGCGCTGGACCAGCTGCTGCGCGCGGTGGCCGCCTCGACCTTCCGGCCGCTGTTGCTCGCCGTCGCCGCGGTGACCGTACGGCTCGCCCCGGCCCATCCGCTGCCGCGCACAGCGCGCCGGTCGGCCGCCGCCCGCACCCGTCTGTTCGTGCACTCCCTGGGACGCCGCGGACCGCCCCGCCCGGTCGCTTTCGCCTGAGCGACCGCTCCCGGGCGCAGCCCTGAGCACCAGCAGTCCCCCCATACGTATTCCGCGTACGACGAGTGCGCGTCCCTGATGGAGATCACCACCATGAGCAAGCGGAACAGCGCGGCAGAGAAGACCGCGGCCCGAGAGCGACTGCGTGCCGAGCGCGAGCGCCAGGCCAAGCGCGACAAGGTCAAGCGCCAGGCGATCGTGGCCGGTTCGCTCGTCGCGGTCCTCGCGATAGCCGGCGGCATCGGCTACGCGGTCGTGCAGAACAACAAGCCCACCTACTGGGAGGGCCTGAAGGACGCCAAGGTCGTCGCCCCGGCCAACACCACGGGTACCGAGGGCACCACGGTCGTCATCGGCAAGGACACCGCCAAGAAGACCCTCAAGCTCTACGAGGACCCGCGCTGTCCCGTGTGCGCCAGCTTCGAGCAGATCGTCGGCTCGACGGTCGACAAGGACCTGGACGACGGCAAGTTCAAGATCCAGTACATCGGCGGCACGTTCCTCGACGGCGACTCGCTGGGCAAGGGACAGATCGGCTCCCGCGGCGAGGGCTCCAAGAACGCGATGAGCGCGATGGGCGCCGCCCTGAACGTCAGCCCCGAGGCGTTCCTCAAGTACAAGACCGCGCTGTACTCGGCGAAGTGGCACCCGGACGAGACGACTGACAAGTTCAAGGACGACGCCTACCTCATCAAGGTCGCGAACACCGTCCCCGCCCTGAAGGACAACGCCAAGTTCCAGAACGCGGTCAAGAAGGGCACCTACGACGCCTGGGCACTGGCGATGTCGAAGACGTGGGACACCAACAAGGACGGTGTCACCGGCACCCCGAGCCTGGTGATGGACGGCAAGAAGCTCACCGGCTCGGACGGCAACGCGCCGATGACGGTCCCCGACTTCACCAGCGCGATCGACGCGGCCCTCAAGGCCTGACCGGCCCCGGCGGGTCCCGAGCCGTCCACGGCGTCGAAGCCACCCGTGAGGCCCCAGTGGTCCGAGTGACCTGAGCGGCGAAAAGCCAAAGAGCGGGCGAACTTTTCCAGTTCGCCCGCTCTTAGCTTGTACCGATCGGTAACCTCATCGCCCGTGACCAGTCGACAGAGATCAACCGACTCCGCGGGCAGCCTCAACTCCCGCGCTCCGCGCCGCCGTACGGTCGTCAAGGCCGCGGCCGCCACCGCCGTCCTCGCCGCCCCGCTCGCGGCCGCCCTGCCCGCCCGCGCCGCCGAGGCGCCGGCCTTCCTGCACGGGGTCGCCTCCGGCGACCCGCTGCCCGACGGCATCCTGCTGTGGACCCGGGTGACACCGGACTCCCAGGCGATACCGGGCTCCGGACTCGGCCCGGACACCGAGGTGAGCTGGACCGTCGCCAAGGACAAGGCGTTCACCACGATCGTGGCCAAGGGTTCCACCCTCGCGACGGCCTCCTCCGACCACACGGTCAAGGCCGACATCCGCGGCCTGACTCCGGCCACCGACTACTGGTTCCGCTTCTCGGCGGGCGGCACCGACTCGCCCCCGGCGCGCACCCGCACCGCGCCGGCGGCGGACGCGGCCGTGCCGGGCCTGCGCTTCGGCGTGGTCTCCTGCGCCAACTGGGAGGCCGGCTACTTCTCGGCGTACCGCCACCTCGCGGCCCGAAACGACCTGGACGCCTGGCTGCACCTCGGCGACTACATCTACGAGTACAAGTCCGGCGAGTACGGGACCCGCGGCACGGTCGTACGGCCGCACGCCCCCGCCAACGAGATCCTCACCCTCGCCGACTACCGCACCCGGCACGGCCGTTACAAGACCGACCCGGACCTCCAGGCCCTGCACCACAAGGCGCCGGTCGTCGCGATCTGGGACGACCACGAGTTCGCCGACAACTCCTGGTCGGGCGGCGCGGTCAACCACACCGAGGGCGCCGAGGGAACCTGGTCGGCCCGTCAGTCCGCCGCGAAACAGGCCTACTTCGAGTGGATGCCGGTCCGCCCGGCGATCGCCGGCACCACCTACCGCAGGCTGCGCTTCGGCAAGCTCGCCGACCTCTCGCTGCTCGACCTGCGCTCCTTCAGGTCGCAGCAGGCGTCCACGGCCAGCGGCTCGGTCGACGAGCCGGACCGGACGCTCACCGGCCGCGCCCAGCTCGACTGGCTGAAGTCCGGCCTCAAGGCCTCGGACACCACCTGGCGTCTGGTCGGCAACTCGGTGATGATCTCGCCGTTCGCCGTGGGCTCCCTGTCCGCCGACCTTCTCAAGCCGCTCGCCAAACTGCTCGGCCTCCCGCAGGAGGGCATCGCCCTCAACACGGACCAGTGGGACGGCTACACGGACGACCGCCGCGAACTGCTCGCGCACCTGCGCTCCAACGCCATCCGCAACACGGTCTTCCTGACCGGCGACATCCACATGGCCTGGGCCAACGACGTGCCGGTGGACGCCGGAACGTACCCGCTGTCCGCCTCCGCCGCCACGGAGTTCGTGGTCACCTCGATCACCTCGGACAACCTCGACGACATCGTCAAGGTCCCCGAGGGCGCCGTCTCGGCCATCGCCTCCCCGGTCATCCGCGCGGCCAACCGCCATGTCCACTGGGTCGACACCGACCGCCACGGCTACGGCGTGCTGGACATCACCGCCACCCGAGCGCAGATGGACTACTACGTGCTCTCCGACCGCACGAACCCGAACGCGACCTCGTCCTGGGCCCGTTCGTACCGCACGCCCAGCGGCACGCAGAAGGTCGAGCGGACGTACGACCCGGTCTGACCGGCCCGCCGCCGTACAGGCCCGCCGACCTGGGCGGCTGCCGACGTACGCGGCTGCCGGTCTACAAGCCGTCGAGGAAGCCGAGTGCCACCTTCCAGGTGGCCTCGGCCGCCTCGGCGTCGTAGTCGGGCAGGTCGGGGTCGGTGTAGAGGTGCCCCGCGCCCGCGTACCGGTAGATCTCCACTTCGGCTCCGGTTCTCCGCATCTGGAGATACCAGGCGCTCAGCCAGTCGTCCGTCTCGAACTGGTCGGGCTCGGCGACATGCAGCTGGACCGGCAGTTCGTCCACCGACGCGCTCTCGGCGATGTCCGACGTGCCGTGCAGCAGGAGCAGGCCGACGGCCTTCTCGTCGCCGAGGGCCAGGGTCTGCGCGACGGAGGCGCCGAGGGAGAAGCCCGCGTAGACCAGACCGCGCCCGGAATAGGGCGCGGCGGCCAGGACCGCGCGCTTGAGCAGCTCGTCCTTGCCGGTCTCGTCACTGAAGGCCATGCCCTCCTCGACGGTCTCGAAGGTGCGCCCCTCGAAGAGGTCGGGCGTCCACACCTCGTGTCCCGCGGCCCGCAGCCGGTCCGCCGCCGCGCGCACCGCCGGCCGGAGACCGTAGGTCGAGTGAAAGAGCATGATGTTCATGGGTCCCATGGTGCCAGCCGGCACCGACAGCGCCGGGTGGAGGTGGCTGCTCCGCACCCGGAGGAGGGGGTACCCCGCCGTCCCGGGCAGAACGGATACCCCGTTCCGCCCGAAGAACACATGTTCATGACCGCCCATGGCCGGTTACGTTCTCAGGCATGGAGAACGTACTGCGCCCGGTGATCGTCGTCGGTGGCTCGGTCGTGCTCACGCTGCTCATCGGGTGGTCCGTGGACCGCCTGTTGCGTCGGGTGGACGACCGGCACAGCGAGACCTCCCTGTGGGGTCTGCTCCGCCGCGGCCGTGTCCCCTTCCAGCTGGTCCTGTTCGCGGCTCTGCTCAGAGCCTCGTACGCCCAGGCGAAGCTGCTGGTGGAGCATCGGATCGGCATCGGCCGGACCCTGACCCTGATCCTCATCGGCGCCGCCGCCTGGCTGGTGGTGAGCATCGCGACGGCGATCGTCGAGACCTCGTACACCCGCTACGCGAACGCGCACCGCGATCCGGCGCGGGTCCGCCGGGTGCGCACCCAGGTCACGCTGATCCAGCGGGTGGTCTCCGCGGTCGTCGGCGTGGTCGCGATCGCCGCGATGCTGCTCACCTTCCCGGCGATGCGCGCGGCCGGTGCCTCGCTGCTGGCCTCGGCCGGAATCCTCGGCATCGTCGCCGGTGTCGCCGCCCAGTCCACCCTCGCGAACCTCTTCGCGGGCCTGCAGATCGCCTTCGGCGACATGGTGCGGCTCGGCGACACGGTGGTGGTCGACGGCGAGTGGGGCACGGTCGAGGAGATCACGCTGACGTTCCTGACGGTCCGGACCTGGGACGAGCGCCGGATCACCATGCCGGTCTCGTACTTCACGTCCAAGCCGTTCGAGAACTGGTCGCGCGGCACCCCCCAGATGACCGGCATCGTCTTCCTGCACGTCGACCACTCCGCCCCGGTGGAGGCGATGCGCGCGAAGCTGCGCGACATCCTGCGCGAGTGCCCGGCCTGGGACGGCCGCGACTACGCCCTCGCCGTCACCGATTCGACGCCCAACACCATGCAGGTCCGCGCCCTGGTCACCGCGAAGGACGCGGACGACATCTGGACGGTACGGGTCACGGTCCGCGAGCAGTTGATCCGCTGGCTGACCGAACAGCACCCGTACGCGCTCCCCCGCGTCAACACCGCCGAGGCGATGCTGCCCCCGGGCCGGACGCGGCGCCCTGGGCACGCGGAGCCGGACGGCGCGGACGGAGTGGCGGCCCGCGCGAACCACGGCCGCCACATCCACGAGCCACCCCGGACGGGCCCCGGCCGGGGCTGACTCCGCGCCACCCACCCCGGGGCAGCCCTCCGGTCCCCGGCCCCGTCGCTCCCAGCCCGTCCGCGCCACCACGTGTGCGGACGGGCTGGGCTGGGAGCCGGGGCGGGCGGCGGATCAGCGCAGGCTGCGTACGTCGAGGTGTCTCAGGACCCGGTCCACGATCTCCGGATCGGCCCCGGGCTCGCTCCGCGCGGACAGCACCTCGTGCCGGGCCGCGCTCATCATCTCGGCCTGGATGCGCCGCATCCGCTTGAGCCGCCGCACCCGCTGCTCGTGCGCCTCGCGCCGCTCCTCGTCCCCCATGTCGGGGCTGATCCGCACCCCGATGTCGAAGGCCCTGCGCAGCAACTGCTCGGAGACCTCCTCCGGCAGCTCCTCGACCTCCTCGATCTCCCGCAGCCGCCGCTTCGCGGCCTTCGCGGCCCGCACCGCGAGCTCCTTCTCGAAGGCCTTCTCGATGTCCTCGTCGGCCCGGACCCCGAGCTTTCTGACCAGCCACGGCAGGGTGAGTCCCTGGATCACCAGGGTCGCCATGATCACTCCGAAGGCGATGAACACGATCTCGTCCCGGTCGGGGAACGGCGACCCGTCGTCCATCTCCAGCGGGATCGCGAGCGCCAGGGCCACGGAGGCGACCCCGCGCATCCCCGCCCACCACATCACGACGGTCTCCCGCCATGACGTCGGGATCTCCTCGTCGTAGTCCCGCTTGGCGTGCAGCCGCTTGGTCAGCCAGGTCGCGGGCAGCAGCCACGCCAGGCGTACGAACACGACCACGACCACGATGGTGGCGGCCCAGCCGAGCATCTCGCCCCACCGCCCCGAGGCCGTACGGAGCGCGTTGTGGAGTTCCAGCCCGATGAGCCCGAAGGCGACGCCGGTCACGAGCGTGTCCACCACGTCCCAGACGGTCGACCCGGCGAGCCGGGTCATCACGTCGTCGGCGTCGGTGGCGTACTCCGCGAGGAACAGGGCGGTGGTGAGCACGGCGAGCACCCCGGAACCGTGCAGCTCCTCCGCCAGCACGTACGAGGCGTACGGCACCAGCAGGGTCAGCCCGATCTGGAGGGTCGCGTCGCCGAGCAGGGACATCAGTCTGTTCGCCGCCCATCCGAGGGCGAATCCGATGACGACGGCGACGACGGCGGAGAGCACGAGGTCGAGCCCGGCCCGCCACGGCGAGAAGGTCCCGCTGACCGCGGCGGCGATCGCGACGTGGTACAGCACGATGGCCGTCACGTCGTTGAAGAGCCCCTCCCCCTCCAGGATCGACACCAGCCGGCGCGGCAGCCCGAGTTGTCCCGCGACGGCGGTGGCGGCCACGGGGTCGGGGGGCGCCACCAGCGCGCCGAGCGCCACCGCGGCGGCGACCGGCAGGCCGGGCACGATCGCGTGGGCGACGGCCGCCACGGCGAGCGTGGTGACGAACACGAGCGCCACGGCGAGCAGGAAGATCGGGCGCCGGTTGGCGGCGAACTGTCTCCAGGAGGTGCGCCGCACCGCCGCGTACAACAGCGGCGGCAGCAGCGCGGGCAGGATCAGATCCGGCGGGATGTCCACGTTCGGGACGAACTCCAGCACGGCCAGCACTATCCCGAGCAGGGTCATCAGGACCGGCGCGGGCAGCCCGAACCGCTCTCCCACCGGGACACTGATCACGGCCCCGAGCAACAGCACGAACAGCAGGGCCAACTGATCCACGGTCAGCGCTCCGGCGGGTCTAGACGATCACAGGCGAACCAGACCTCAAGCGTGCCACGCCGTTCGGCTATCCCCGCTCACAGGGCCTTGCGCATCGCACGGTGCGGCATTCCGGCGTCCGGGAACTCCGGTCCGTACGCCACGTACCCGAGCCGCTCGTAGAACCCCAGCGCGTGGGTCTGCGCGTGCAGGTCCACGGCGGCCAGGCCGCGCGCGCGTGCCGCGTCCTCGATGGCACCGACGAGCGCGGCGCCGACGCCGAGCCCGCGTGCCTCGCGCGTCACGGCGAGCCGTCCGAGCGAGCCGACGGCCGGATCCCCGCCGACCTTCGCCGCGGCCGCCTCCCCCTCGAGGAGGCGCCCGGTACCGAGCGGCAGGCCGTCCTCGCGGACCGCCAGCACGTGCAGGGCGCCGGGGTCGTACGCGTCGTACTCGATGTCCTCCGGGACGCCCTGCTCACCGACGAAGACGTCCTTGCGCACGGAGAAACAGGCCTCACGGTCCGCGGCGTCCTTGGCCACCCGCACCTCGTACGCGCCGTCCCGCACCGCTGGGGAGGCTCCCGCCGCCCCGTCCGGGCCACCGCTCACGCGTAGCTCTCCTCACGGACCTTGTCGAGTGCGGCCTGAAGGTCCTCGGGGTAGTCGCTCTCGAGCTCCACCCACCGTCCGTCCGCGGGGTGCTCGAAGCCGAGCCGCACGGCGTGCAGCCACTGGCGGGTGAGGCCGAGGCGCTTGCCGAGCGTGGGGTCCGCGCCGTAGGTCAGGTCGCCGACGCACGGGTGCCGGTGGGCCGCCATGTGGACGCGGATCTGGTGGGTGCGCCCGGTCTCCAGCTTGATGTCGAGCAGGGAGGCGGCGCGGAACGCCTCGATGAGGTCGTAGTGCGTGACGGAGGGCTTGCCCTCGGCCGTGACCGCCCACTTGTAGTCGTGGTTCGGGTGGCGTCCGATGGGCGCATCGATGGTGCCGCTGGTCGGGTCCGGATGGCCCTGCACGAGCGCGTGGTAGCGCTTGTCGACCGTGCGCTCCTTGAACTGGCGCTTGAGCGACGTGTACGCGCGCTCCGACTTGGCGACGGCCATCAGCCCCGAGGTGCCCACGTCGAGGCGGTGCACGATGCCCTGGCGCTCGGCGGCGCCGGAGGTCGAGATCCGGTAGCCGGCGGCCGCGAGACCGCCGATGACGGTCGGGCCGGACCAGCCCGGGCTGGGGTGCGCCGCCACGCCGACGGGCTTGATGATCACGACCACGTCGTCGTCGTCGTACACGATCTCCATGCCCTCGACGGGCTCGGCGACGATCTGTACGGGCGCGGGGGCCTGCGGCATCTCCACCTCGAGCCAGGAGCCGCCGTGCACCCGCTCGGACTTGCCGACCACCGAGCCGTCGACCGTGACCTTCCCCGCCGCGGCGAGCTCTGCGGCCTTGGTACGGGAGAAGCCCAACATGCGGGAGATGGCGGCGTCGACGCGCTCGCCCTCCAGGCCGTCGGGCACGGGCAGGGTGCGAATCTCGGGAATGGTACTCACCCGTCGAGTATGCCGGACGGCTCGGACACCGCCGGACCACAGCCCGAACGCCAGTGCCTGTGGAGGCCGCCCGGCGGCCCCCGCGCGCGGGTCGTGGCCGCCCGGCCGGGCGGCCCGTACGTCAGTCCTTGTGGACCGTGCCGTCCGGGTCGAGGCCCCGGAAGGACAGCAGCACGATCAGGATGCCGCCGCAGACGATCGCCGAGTCGGCGAGGTTGAAGACGGCGAAGTGCTTGGGCGCGATGAAGTCCACGACCGCGCCCTCGAAGACGCCGGGCGAGCGGAAGATCCGGTCGGTCAGGTTGCCGAGCGCACCGCCCAGCAGCAGGCCCAGGGCGATGGCCCACGGCACGCTGTAGAGCTTGCGGGCGAGCCGGGCGATGACGACGATCACCGCCGCGGCGATCACCGTGAAGATGATCGTGAACGCCTCGCCGAAGCCGAAGGCCGCGCCCGCGTTGCGGATCGCCTCGAACTTCAGCCAGTCCCCGATGATCTCGATCGAGTCGTGGTGCTCCAGCTTCGCCACCACGATCATCTTGCTGATGAGATCGAGGGCGTACGCCAGCACGGCCACCGTGAAGAGCACGGCGATCCTGCGCCTGCCCTTGGGCCGCTCGGCCGGGGCCGTCCCGTCCGCGCCGGACCGGTCACCCGACGCCGCCGCGTTCCCGTCGGACTCCCCCGGCTCGGCTCCCGCCGCCCCTGAGATGTCCGGCGTACCGATGATGCGCTCCGCCTCTGCCACGTGAGTGAGTCCCTCGACCTAGGTTCCTGACTGAGGACGAGGGTACGGCACACCCTCCTCGGCTCCTGGGCTCCTGTGCTCAGGAGCACGCGCGCACCGCGAGGCGGCGGCGCTCCGTCCGCCGCCCGCGGTTCAGTGCCTGCGCTCCTGCTTCTGCTTGCACTCCACACACAGGGTGGCGCGCGGGAAGGCCTGCATGCGGGCCTTGCCGATGGGGTCGCCGCAGTTCTCGCAGAGCCCGTAGGTGCCCGCGTCGAGGCGGTCCAGGGCGCGCTCGGTCTGCTCCAGCATCTCGCGCGCGTTGGAGTTGAGCGCCATCTCGTGCTCGCGTGTGATGTTCTTCGTGCCGGTGTCCGCCTGGTCGTCGCCCGCGCCGTCCCCGGAGTCCCGCATCAGGCCCGCAAGGGCCTCCTCGGACGACGAGATCTCGGTGCGCAGCCGCAGGGCCTCCGACTGGAGCTCCGCGCGTGCCGACCCGACCTCTTCCGGGGTCCAGGGGTCCTCGCCCGGGCGCACCGCGAGCTCGCCTGGCTCCACCGCGGCGAGCCGCGCCTTGGGGACCGCGGTGGCCTTCTTCGCAGCCGTCGCCGTGCCAGGAGTCTTCTTCGCAACCACCGTCGTGGCTCCCGTCGTCTTCGCGGCCTCGGCCGCACCCTGGGCCGCGGAAGCGGCCGTCTTCTTGGCCGTACTGGTGCTCTTCCCCGCCGTGCCGGAGCTCTTCTTGGCCGCGGACTTCCTGGACACCGGCTTCCTCGCCACTGTCGCCGCCTTTTTCGCGGTGGCCTTCTTGGCGGTGGTCTTCTTGGCCGCCGCCTTCGTGGAGGCGGATTTCGCGGACGCGGTGCCCGGGGACGCCGCTGTCGTGTCGGCCGTCTTCGTGGGCTGCGCCTTCCCGGCCGGAGCCGTGGTCCTGGAGGTCGTCTTCACCGGCTTCGCCTCGCCCGTCGCGGGATCCCCCTGTGCGGTCTTCTTCCCACCCACGTCCTTGGCCGCCGCACCGGTGGATCTGCCGGACGCCGACTGCTGTACGGCGGTCTTCTTCGCCACCATGGCCGCGGCCCCTTCACATATTGTGATCTTGCTCGCGAATCGTGCTGGGACGATAAATCGACTTCTGACCCGCGGCAACGGGGCACGCCCACGATTCGCCCACCTCGCGAGCCCCGCGCGGCAAGCCTGCATGCGTTGTGCCCAGCTCCCCGCCGGGTAATCCGCCGGGCCCGGCGTCCCAGGATCCGGACGCGTGCGCCTCGCCATTCGGGTCACCGCGCAGGCCACGGCCGCGCCCGTGAAAACCGGTCGGCCGCTGTCCCCGGGGCGCCGTACACTGGGCGGAGCGAGAAGCGTGGATGGGGACGAGTAGCGGCGTACGCGGCCAGGAGCGACCCGGGGACGGTGGAAGCCCGGGGGCGAGCGCGACGTGAAGATCACCCCGGAGCCGCCGGCAGAACACCCCTCAGGGGCCAGTAGACCCGGCATCGCGACCCCAATGAGGGGGCTCACTGGTGCGAACGGCGCACCGGGGAGCCAAGGAGGGTGGTACCGCGGGAGCGCGCCGCACACGGCGTCCGTAGCAACACGGCTCTCGTCCCTCCGACGGAAGGCAGAAAGTCCGTTGGAGGAAGCTCGCCGATGACAGCGCCGACGTACCGCCAGGTGCCCGCCCAGGTCGACCTGCCCGCCCTCGAGCACGCCGTGCTCGACTTCTGGCGCGAGCAGAAGATCTTCGCCAAGAGCCTTGAGCAGTCCGAGGGCCGGCCGGAATGGGTGTTCTACGAAGGTCCGCCCACCGCCAATGGCATGCCGGGCGCCCACCACATCGAGGCGCGCGTCTTCAAGGACGTCTTCCCGCGCTTCCGCACCATGCGCGGCTACCACGTGGGCCGCAAGGCCGGCTGGGACTGCCACGGCCTCCCGGTGGAGCTGGCGGTCGAGAAGGAGCTCGGCTTCACCGGCAAGCAGGACATCGAGGCGTACGGCATCGCCGCGTTCAACGACCGGTGCCGCCAGTCCGTGACCCGCCACACCGACGCGTTCACCGAGCTGACGAACCGCATGGGCTACTGGGTCGACCTGGACGACGCCTACCGGACCATGGACCCCGAGTACATCGAGTCCGTCTGGTGGTCGCTCAAGGAGATCTTCAACAAGGGCCTGCTGGTCCAGGACTACCGCGTGGCGCCCTGGTGCCCGCGCGACGAGACGGGCCTCTCGGACCACGAGCTGGCCCAGGGCTACGAGACGATCGTCGACCCCTCCGTGTACGTCCGTTTCCCGCTCACCTCCGGTCCGCTGGCCGGCCGGGCCGCGCTCCTGGTGTGGACGACCACGCCGTGGACGCTGGTCTCCAACACCGCGGTCGCCGCGCACCCGGACGTCACCTATGTCGTCGTGACGAACGGCGAGGAGCAGCTCGTCGTCGCGCGGCCGCTCGTCGAGAAGGCGCTCGGCGAGGGCTGGGAGACCACGGGCGAGTCCTTCACGGGTGCCGAGATGGAGCGCTGGACGTATCAACGTCCGTTCGAGCTCGTCGAGTTCCCCGAGCCCGCCCACTTCGTGGTCAACGCCGAGTACGTGACGACCGAGGACGGCACGGGTCTGGTCCACCAGTCCCCCGCCTTCGGTGAGGACGACCTCAAGGTCTGCCGCGCGTACGGCCTGCCGGTCGTGAACCCGATCCGCCCGAACGGCACCTTCGAGGAGAGCGTCCCGCTCGTGGGCGGGGTCTTCTTCAAGAAGGCGGACGAAAAGCTCACCGAGGACCTGCAGAACCGCGGCCTGCTCTTCAAGCACGTGCCGTACGAGCACAGCTACCCGCACTGCTGGCGCTGCCACACCGCGCTGCTGTACTACGCGCAGCCGTCCTGGTACATCCGCACCACGGCCGTCAAGGACCGTCTCCTCCAGGAGAACGAGGACACCAACTGGTTCCCGGAGTCCGTCAAGCACGGCCGCTTCGGCGACTGGCTGAACAACAACATCGACTGGGCGCTCTCGCGCAGCCGTTACTGGGGCACCCCGCTCCCGCTGTGGACGTGCGAGGAGGGCCACCTCACCTGTGTCGGCTCGCGCGCGGAACTGTCCGAGCTGACCGGCACCGACCAGTCGGACCTGGACCCGCACCGCCCCTACATCGACGCGGTCACCTTCCCGTGCCCGCAGGACGGCTGCGGCCTGACGGCGACCCGCGTCCCGGAGGTCATCGACGCCTGGTACGACTCGGGCTCGATGCCGTTCGCGCAGTGGGGCTACCCGTACAAGAACAAGGAGATCTTCGAGAGCCGCTACCCGGCGCAGTTCATTAGCGAGGCCATCGACCAGACACGCGGCTGGTTCTACACGCTGATGGCCGTCGGCACCCTGGTCTTCGACAAGTCCTCGTACGAGAACGTCGTGTGCCTCGGCCACATCCTCGCCGAGGACGGCCGCAAGATGTCCAAGCACCTGGGCAACATCCTCCAGCCGATCCCGCTGATGGACCAGCACGGCGCCGACGCGGTGCGCTGGTTCATGGCGGCCGGCGGCTCCCCGTGGGCGGCCCGGCGCGTTGGCCACGGCACGATCCAGGAGGTCGTCCGCAAGACGCTCCTCACCTATTGGAACACCGTCGCCTTCCAGGCGTTGTACGCCCGCACCACCAACTGGGCGCCCAGCGCGGCCGATCCGGCCCCGGCCGACCGCCCGGTGCTGGACCGCTGGCTCCTGTCCGAACTCCACGCGCTCACCGACCAGGTGACGCAGGCTCTGGAGGCCTACGACACCCAGCGCGCCGGAAAGCTCCTGTCGGCCTTCGTCGACGACCTCTCCAACTGGTACGTCCGCCGCTCCCGCCGCCGCTTCTGGCAGGGCGACAAGGCCGCGCTGCGCACGCTGCACGAGGTCGTGGAGACGGTCACCCGGCTGATGGCCCCGCTGACCCCGTTCATCACCGAGCGGGTCTGGCAGGACCTGGTGGTCCCGGTCTCCCCGGACGCCCCCGAGTCCGTGCACCTGTCGACCTGGCCGGAGGCCGACCTCTCGGCCATCGACCCGGAGCTGTCGCGCCAGATGGTGCTGGTCCGTCGTCTCGTCGAGCTCGGCCGCGCCACGCGCGCGGAGTCGGGCGTCAAGACCCGTCAGCCGCTGTCCCGCGCGCTGATCGCGGCGACCGGCTTCGGGACCCTCACCCCCGAGCTGCACGCGCAGATCACCGAGGAGCTGAATGTGAGTTCGCTCGCCTCACTCTCCGAGGTCGGCGGTTCACTGGTCGACACCACGGCGAAGGCGAACTTCCGCGCGCTGGGCAAGCGTTTCGGCAAGGGCGTCCAGAATGTGGCGAAGGCCATCGCCGAGACCGATGCCGCGGCCCTGTCCCTCGCCCTGCGCGAGGGCACCGCGTCGGTCGAGGTCGACGGCGAGACCGTGACGCTGGCCCCGGACGAGGTCATCATCACGGAGACCCCGCGCGAGGGCTGGTCGGTGGCCTCCGACTCCGGCGCGACGGTCGCCCTCGACCTGGAGATCACCGAGGAGCTGCGCCGGGCGGGCCTCGCCCGTGACGCGATCCGGCTGATCCAGGAGGCCCGCAAGAACAGTGGCCTCGACGTCGCCGACCGCATCGCGCTCCGCTGGGTCTCCACGGACCCGGCGGTCATCGCGGCACTCGGCGAGCACGCCGGTCTGATCGCCGATGAGGTCCTCGCCACGGACTTCGCCCAGGGCGAGGCCGACGGCACCTACGGGGAGCCCTTCACGGACGAGGGCCTGTCCCTGGTGTTCCGCCTCCGCAAGGCGTAACGAGGACCGGCGCACCCGTACCGAAGGCCCGGGGCCACCAGGAATCCTGGC
>NZ_JBHWVI010000148.1:0-21482 GCF_042737005.1 Streptomyces sp. NPDC060027 | reverse complement strand
TCGGATGCGGGTATTCGCAATCGGAAGTGGTGGGAGGAGGTCGGGGACTGGTTCTCCGACAACTGGGACACCATCGTCACGGTCTGCAAGGTCGTTGTCGCCGTTCTGGGCATCATCGCGATGATCATCGGGGGGCCGATCCTCGGCGCGATCGTGCTGATCGCCGCCCTGGTGGTTCTCGCGGACACGCTCAATAAGTATGCGAAGGGGCAGGCGTCTCTCTGGGATGTGGCCTTCGCGGCTCTGGACTGCATACCGGGCATGAAGGGGATCACGACCCTCGGGGGGCTCGCCAAGGGGCTCAAGGGCGGCATGGCCGCGCTGAAGGGCCTCAAGGGTGGTCTCAAAGGTATGGCGCTTGCCGCGCGTGGCCTGGGCAGGAGCGCGCGGGGCGCCATCGCGGACGGTGCGAAGGGCGCCTACAGCCGGCTCAAGAGCAAGATCAAGGGATGCGGCGACCCGGTGGACGTCGCGACTGGTCAGATGTTCCTGGCCGAGACAGATGTCGCTCTGCCCGCCGCCTTGCCGCTGGCCTTCACCCGCCGGGTTGCCTCCGGGTACCGCACCGGTTGGTGGTTCGGTCCAAGCTGGGCCTCCACCATCGACCAGCGTCTCGAAGTCGATGACGACGGCATCGTCTTCGTGACCGAGGACGGAATGCTCCTCGCCTACCCTCACCCCGCTGGTTCGGGGACACCGGTCTTGCCCGAGACGGGACCTCGTTGGCTCCTGACCCTCCAGGACGACGGCGGCTACCGCGTCGACGATCCAGTGACCGGCCATGCTCGCCATTTCGCTCTCCCGGCCGACGGCATCGCGCCTCTCACCCGCATCGTCGACCGTAACGACAACACGATCACCTTCGAATATGACGAGCGCGGCATCCCTCTCGCCATCCAACACTCGGGTGGCTACCACCTCACACTCGCCGTGGACGACGGCCGTGTCACCGGTCTCAGCCTCGCCGGCGGGAACGACGACGGCTCTGATGCCGTCGTCAAACGCTACGGCTACACCGACGGCAACCTCACCCACATCATCAACTCCTCCGGTTTGCCGCAGAAGTTCAGCTACGACGACCGCCTGCGCATCACCGACTGGACCGATCGCAACCACAGCCGATACGCCTACACCTACGACGAGTACGACCGTTGCCTGACTCAGGGCGGCGACGCCGGGCACGTCAGTGGCACGTTCGCCTACGACGGGACCGACCCCGTCTGGCCGGACTGCCGCATCACCACCCACACGACGGCCGAAGGCGAGGTCTCCCGGTTCGTCATCAACGACAACAGCCAGGTCATCGCCGAAATCGATCCTCTCGGCCACGCCAATCGCACCACGTACGACGAGCACCATCATGTCCAGTCGCGAACCGACCCACTCGGCAACACCACCACGTACACGCACAATGCCCTGGGTCGGCCGACCGAGATTCGGCAGCCGGACGGCAGCGCACTCGTTGTGGAGTACGACGCGTCCGCCCTCCCGGTCCGACTCGTTCAGCCGGACGGGGCGGTCTGGGGGCACACCTACGACCAGCGGGGAAATCCCGTCCGCCTGTCCCACCCGAACGGTGCGGTCACCCACTTCACGTACGACGACCGGGGCAATCTCAGTTCTGTCACCGACCCCGCAGGTGCCACAACACGGGTGAGGTGCGGCCCCGCAGGTCTGCGTGTCGAGACAGTCAGCGCACTCGGCGACCGCACGACCCGTGCCCATGACCCGTTCGGCAGACTCAGCAGCAGCACGGATCCCCTGGGACACACGACCAGGCTGTGGTGGACGACTGAAGGCGGCATCGCCCGGGTGCTCGGGCCCGACGGCTCAGAGGAGACGTGGACCTACGACGGCGAGGGCAACTGCACGGCCCACACGGATGCCGGCGGTGCGCGCACGACCTTCGAGTACACGCACTTCGACCTGCTGCGTTCCCAGACCGGACCTGACGGCAGCCGTCATGAATTCGCCTACGACGCCTCACTGAGGCTCACCCAGGTGACCAACCCTCTCGGTCTCACCTGGCACTACACGTACGACCCCGCAGGCCGCCTCACAGCCGAGACCGACTTCGACGAGCAGCGGATCAGCTATGAGCGTGATGCTGCGGGTCGGCTGGGGTTGCGGGTCAACCCGGCTGGCCAGAGCGTCCGTTACGCCTATGACGCGGTAGGACGGCTGCTCTCCAAGGCGGCGGACGGTGAGGTCACCTCGTACGCGTACGACCGGGCGGGTCGACTCGTTCACGCTTCCGGCCCCGGCTGTGACCTGGACTGGGAACGGGACCTCACCGGACGGATCACGGTCGAGCGGATCAACGGGCGCATACTGTCGTCGGTCCATGACTTCCTGGGGCGGCGCGTGGAACGCGTCACGCCCTCGGGTGCCCGCGCTTCCTACGCGTACGACGCCATCGGGCGCATTGCTTCCCTGCGTACCTCCGGCCATTCGGTCGACTTCACCCATGACGCCGCGGGACAGGAGACCGGTCGGCTGATCGGCGGATCCGTGTCGATCGGCCAGACGTGGAACGTCGCCGGCGGTCCGCTCGAACAACTGGTGACGGCCGCCGGGAACCAGCTACAGAAGCGCTCGTACGACTATCGGGCGGATCACCACCTCGTCAGGGTCGAGGATGCCCTCGAAGGTGCGATGAACCTCGACGTGGACGCAGAGGGGCGCATATCCGGTCTGCAGGGGGCCTCTTGGGTGGAGAACTACTCCTACGACGCGGCCGGGCAGGTGACCGCCGCCTCCTGGCCCGGCAACCGGATGGCCAATGAGTCGGAAGGGGAACGGCTGCTGTCGGGGACGCAGTTGGAGCGCGCCGGCTCGACGCGCTACCAGTACGACTCTGCGGGACGGGTCGTCGTACGCCGCAAGACGCGTCTCTCACGCAAGCCCGAGGTGTGGCGGTATACCTGGGACGCCGAGGACCGTCTGACCTCCGTGATCACACCGGACGGCACCGTCTGGCGCTATCTGTACGACCCACTCGGCCGCAGGATCTCCAAGCAGCGCCTCGGCGGCGACGGCCGAGTCGTCGTGGAACGGACCGACTTCACCTGGGACGGGCCGATTCTCGCCGAGCAGACCACCGTCGCACTTGGGCTTCCCCATCCCGTCACCCTCACCTGGGATCACCAGGGGCATAGGCCCGTCGCCCAGACCGAACGCCTCACGGACCCGGGCACGCAGGAAGAGATCGACTCCCGCTTCTTCGCCATCGTCACCGACCTCATCGGCACCCCCACGGAACTGGTGGACGAACAGGGCGTCGTGGCATGGCGCGCTCGGCGGACGGTCTGGGGAATCACCGCTTGGCCCAAGGAAAGTCAGGCTTACACACCTCTGCGGTTTCCTGGCCAATATCACGACCCGGAAACCGGACTCCACTACAACTATCAGCGCCACTATGATCCCGAAACGGCCCGCTATACCTCACTCGACCCATTGGGCCTGGCGCCCGCTCCCGACCCGTACGGATACGTCACCAATCCGCTGCGGCAGTTCGACCCGTTCGGACTCATGTCCTGTGACGACACGGTGGTTCTCTATCACGGATCACGCAACTGGACCGGCGGCGAATTCTCCCTGAGCCATTCCGACGATCTCCAACGGGAATACACCCCGGACATGGGTGTCTATTTGACCGATGACTTCAACAGGGCTGCAACCGGATATGCCACACCCGAAGGAACGGTCGTCCGCGTCGAAGTTCCCAGGTCGTTCGCCGAATCCGTGTACAGAAGGCACGGCGGTCCTGCCGGGAGGGAACCTGAGTACTACGTCAACACCCAGGAGGGCGTGGACATCCTGAACGCTGGGTCGCCCCGTGCGCTTCCGCAACGAGACGCGATCATCCAGCATATGATGGGTCAGTTCTAGTTCGAATATGTGAGGCGCGGAGAATATGTCGGAACCGATTACCCCCATTCCCGAATCGAGTCTCGCGCGTTCGGTTTTTGGACCGCTCGGTGGCGTGATAGAAATTGGGGCAGTGAATCGTACCGGGACCTGGGAATTGTCTAAGGTGTCCGTGGGGGAATTTATCGCCAATCGACACGATGATGTCACGGCGATGCTGGACGGAATTCGTTCGGTGTGTCAATTCAGTGATTCGGCGATGGGGATCGTCGGCGAGTTGGGTCGATTCCGTGACCATGAAGTGCCGGCGGCATTTCTGCTGTTGTGGTCCGGGGGGCTGGAGGCCGTTCCGCAGGACCTGGCCGAGCTCGAAGAACCGCTCAGGGTGCACCGGATGTGCCGCATGGCTGCGGATCTGCAACTGACCCACTTCCTGCAGGCCTTGATCACTGCCGCCATCGTGGCCGGGACTGAAACCGGGCGAGGCGCGGAGGACATCGCGAAGATCCTCGGCATCGCCGCCGACTTGGCAGACGAGTCGGGACGGAGCGCGCCGGGCCAGATCTTCCGCATGTGGCGAGTCGCCCATCTGCCAGGGATCCTCCGCCCTGGATCGGACGCCCCCGAGAGCGGCAAGGCGGGATTCCGCGCCTACGACCAGGCGCTGGAGCGACTGCTCGACCGATAGCGATTCGAGAGGGGTGGGTACTGCCGCCTTGCGACGGTTGGCCGAGGACGTCTCCGTGACAGCCGGGTACGACGGCGAGAACGGCAGGCCGATGTCGGGCGGACAACACCGGTATCCGTGGGCCTCAGGCGAGGCGCATCACGCCGTTCTCGGGTGTGATGCGCCAGCGGAAGTGGTCGACCAGAGGTCCTACGACCGCCGGGTCGCGCAGCACTACTCCAAGTTCGATGTTGTCGGTCAGTGCTCGGTCGGTGAGGTTGGCGCTGCCGAGGAAGGCCGTGTGCCGGTCGGCAGCGATCAACTTGGCGTGGAGGACGCCAGTGGACGTCGCACGGTGCCAGACAGCCACGCTGGGTGGCAGTGTGGCGAAGGCGGCTGATGCCTGCGTGGACTCCTCCAGCAGAAGGTCCACGTGCACTCCTCGATCGGCCGCTTCTGCTATTTCCGCCACTACATCCCCCGCGCCGTAGGCCGCAACGGCCAGCCCACCCGGATCATCCGACCGGACGGGCGCGAGACCTGGGCGGAGTACAACGAACTCCGGCTCATCACGAAGTTCGCCGGTCCCGACGGCGAGGTGCACCGCCAGACCTACGACGGTCGAGGCAACAGGACCTCGGTGACCGGTCCGACGGGCGGCACCACGCATCTCACCTACGACGACTCAGGACGTCTCACCGTCGTCACCGATCCCCTCGGCCACGTGACGACGGTCCACTGCAACGAGGCCGGGCTGCCTGTCCGGACAACGAACCCACTTGGCGCGGTTACGTGCTATGAGCGTGCTGCGTTCGGCAGAACCGTCGCGCTCACGGACGCGACGGGGGCCTCATCGCGGCTGGAGTGGACAGTCGAGGGACATCTGGCTCGCAGGACGGCTGCCGACGGCACGACGGAGTCGTGGACATACGACGGCGAGGGCAACTGCGTCAGCCATACCGACGCCATGGGTGTGGTGTCCCGCTTCGAGTACACGCACTTCGACCTGATGACGGCCCGTACCGGGCCGAACGGTGTGCGGTACGAGTTCACGCACGACAACCAGCTGCGCCTCAGGCAGGTGACCAACCCGCGGGGTCTGACGTGGGATTACGAGTACGACCTCGCGGGGCGCCTGATCGCGGAGACGGATTTCGACGAGCGCACCCTCGCCTATACGTACGACGAAGCGGGGCGTCTGACGTCGCGTACCAACGGCCTCGGCGAGACCATCGCCTACGAGCGCAACGAACTCGGCCAGGTGGTGCGAAAGGACGCCGCGGGCCGGGTCACGACGTACGCGTACGACCTCACCGACCAGCTCGCCCAGGGAACGGGCCCCGACATCACGCTGACCGTCGGGCGAGACCGTTTCGGGCGTCTCAGGTCCGAGACCGTCGACGGTCGTGAACTCCGCTACACCTATGACGACTTGGGCCGACGGACCGGTCGCACGACCCCGACCGGCTCCACGGCGACGTGGACGTACGACGCCGCTGGGCGCCGCACCGGGGTAGCTGTGGACGGCCGGACCATCGACTTCACGTACGACTTGATGGGACGTGAACTCACCCGCCAAATACCCGAGATGGTCGCGCTGGAGCAGACCCTCGACGTCCGAGGGCGCGTGATCTCTCAGGCGGTGACCGCAGCGGACGGCCGCTCGGTTCAGCAGCGTGCCTACACCTACCGTGCCGACGGCAACCTGATCGGCATGGACGACAGTTTGTCCGGCTCCAGATCCTTCGACGTGGACCCGGCCGGCTTCGTGACGGCGGTGCACGCCGCGAACTGGGCAGAGAGGTACACCTACGACGACGCGGGTAACCAGACATCGGCCTCCTGGCCTGCTGAGCACCCCGGTCAGGAGGCGACCGGGGCTCGCACGTACGCAGGGACCCGTATCAGCCGCGCCGGCAGCATCCGCTATGAGCATGACGCTCTCGGTCGCATCGTTCTCCGCCAGAAGACCAGACTGTCCCGCAAGCCGGACACCTGGCGCTACGAGTGGGATGTGGAGGACCGTCTCACCTCGGTGATCACGCCGGACGGCGTCCGCTGGCGCTATCTGTACGACCCACTGGGGCGTAGGACAGCGAAAATCCGGCTGGCGGATGACGCCGAGACCGTCATTGAGCGGGTCGACTTCGTCTGGGACGGCACCACCCTCTGCGAACAGACCACGACGGGCCAGGAGATACGAGATCCGGTCACGTTGACCTGGTGCCACAGGGGCGGCCGTCCGATCACCCAGACGGAACGGATCACCGCCGAGGGGGCTCCGCAGCAGGAGATCGATGCCCGGTTCTTCGCCATCGTCACGGACCTGGTCGGAGCTCCCAGCGAGCTGGTGGACGAGGAAGGCGAGATCGCGTGGCGCACACGCAGCACCCTGTGGGGTGCCACGGCGTGGGCTGCCGACAGTACGGCGTACACACCTCTCCGGTTCCCCGGCCAGTACTACGACCCGGAAACCGGCCTCCACTACAACTACTTCCGCCATTATGATCGCGAAACCGCGCGCTATCTCACCACCGATTCCCTGGGGCTGGCGCCTTCGTGGAACCCGGCCACCTACGTTCACAATCCGCATACCTGGACCGACCCGTTGGGGCTGGCGGCGGCCGGATGTGCGGAGGAGGAATACCTTTTCCGGGGAACCACCACAGGATTCGATGCGAGTAGCGGTGCGCAGGGTGTCGGCTTTACCCCGACGTCGACCGACCCTGGTGTGGCCACAGCTTTCGCCCGGCATTCGGAGCAGTACGGTGAAGCGGTGGTCCAGGTGATTCCACGGAGTGCGCTTGACGGGGTGGAAACCGCCAGGGGCTACATAGCCGCAGAGGCGGAGGTCGCGGTGGGGCTTCCCGCTTCTGAGCTCGCCGACAGAGCCAGCGCTGAGATTCCGGTGAGCGTCGCCCGGAACATCCTGGGCGACATGGGAATCCATGTTCCAAAAGTGAACACGTACGAAGGCATCAGCGACGCATTTCAGTGGGACATACCGAAACTCACGCCAGAACAGATAGCCCAACTTGTATCGGAGGCGCACAAGTACGGATGAGAAGGATGCAGGAAAGCTGCAGATTTTTGCGATCGAAGAAAGGGAGTCCGCTGCTGCCACATGTGTTGTCCGATGTGTCGGCGGGATCGTGCGAACGGGGCAGCGATTTGATGTCGGCCGCGACGTGATTCCAGCGGGCGAGAGTTACGGAGTAGTCACTCTCGACTGGATCGACCGATACGGGCGACGAGTGGACTTCGTCGACCCGCCGCACAATGCCAAAGTCCTCTTCTCCGGTGAAGGAGCCCCCTTCTTGAAGGAGGGGGCGACGGTGACGGCCTCGGACATCTAGCGGGCGACACGATCCAAGAGCGTGACGACGACCAGATCGGGGAGGGCGGACATCGTGAGGACGCCACGTTCCGGCGCGGGCGGGGGTCGGCGCGAAGTAGGACCGGAGGAACAGGTACTCCCCCTGCCCGAGGCGGCGTATGCGCGGGAGGTCTTCCGCACGCTCGGCGGGATCGTGGAGATCGGCTCGGTGGTCGCCACTGGTACCTGGGCTGTCGCGGATGCCTTCGTCGGGGGTCTGGTGAAGGCTCGGCAGGCCGAGGTGGACCGGTTGCTCGCCGCCGTCCGCGTGCTCGGCGGCTTCAGCGATGCGTCCATGGGCATCGCCGATGAGCTGGGATACCTGCGCGAGTATCGGGTGACCGCGTCGTCCCTGCTCCTGTGGTCGGGCTGCATCGAGGAGATCTCGCCCCGCCTCGCGGAACTCGAACGCCCGTCGGTCGTGCGCCGCATGTGCCACATGGGGGCGGATCTCCAACTCGCCCATTTCCTGCAGGCGTTGGTCACCGCCGCCATCGCGGGTGGGACCGGGGTCTCACAGGGTGCGGAAAGGGTGGCCGAGGCTCTCGGGATCGCGGTCGCCCTGACGGACGACGGAGGGCGAAGCAGCGCAGCCGCCACCTTCCGGTCCTGGCGGGTCGCCTTCCTCCCGGGCATCCTCCGCCCCGACTCCAGCGCTCCGGACTACGGCAGGGCAGGCTTCCGTGCCTACGCCCACGCCCTGGAGGAACTGCTGGAAGAGGCCGGCGCAGGTGCTGGGCCGCGGTGCGGCGAGAAGGCTCCGGAGCCGATGGCCGACGACTCGCGGTGGTCGGTACGCCCCGCGCCGTCCGACGGCTCGCCCGCTCGCACGCCGCCGGACGAGCCGGGGGAGGGCTGAGGCAAGACGTACGCGGACGACGGGGAGACCGGCGAGGAGCTGCCGGGTCCGGGCCGCCCCGGCGACGAGGGCGGCGCGTGCGCGTTGCGTGGAGGGGCTTATGGGCGGTGTGCCCGTATCCGGTCCGGGGCCCGACGGGGCGGGCAGAGGTGGCGCCGGGGTGGCCGGGCGGGGCTCTGCGGGATCGGTCACGCGATCATGGTCGTGCCGGGTTTGACCTTCGTCACCTTAGGGGTACGATCTCCGGCTCGATTGGCCAGCCCCCCGTCCGGTATGGCAGACTAGCGGGGTTGCTCGGTCGAGTGCCGATGCTGCGCGCCTCCCGTCGGGAGGACTGGAAGCGAGTCCCACAGTACTCGTCGCCCAATCTGTCGTGAGGCAGCGCTGGGGCGGACGTACGGGAATCTTCCGGGAAGTGTCAGCGGGGTGCAGACCAGGCACCCGGTGGGTGTTCTCGCCCCCGGTCCTGCGGTTGCTTTCGGGCGGAGCCGCGTCCCTCGTAGGGAAATCCGTGACGGATATCCCTGTCGGCAGGAGCGCGACACACCCGACCGCGTGGGTCGGAGGACAGGACGCGAACCCCCGGGTTCCAGAGCGTTTCACTAGACAAAGGACTACTGAGTAGCCATGGCGGGACAGAAGATCCGCATCCGGCTCAAGGCCTACGACCACGAGGTCATCGATTCCTCGGCGAAGAAGATCGTCGAAACGGTGACCCGCACTGGTGCGTCGGTCGCAGGCCCGGTGCCGCTGCCCACTGAGAAGAACGTGTACTGCGTCATCAAGTCGCCGCACAAGTACAAGGACTCTCGCGAGCACTTCGAGATGCGCACGCACAAGCGCCTCATCGACATCCTCGACCCCACGCCCAAGACCGTTGACTCTCTGATGCGACTCGACCTCCCGGCCGGTGTCGACATCGAGATCAAGCTCTAGGGATCGGTGATCTGAGAATGGCTAAGCAGATCAAGGGCATCCTGGGCGAGAAGCTCGGCATGACGCAGGTGTGGGACGAGAACAACCGTGTTGTTCCGGTCACCGTCGTCAAGGCCGGCCCGAACGTCGTGACCCAGGTCCGTACGAATGACTCCGACGGCTACGAGTCGGTCCAGATCGCCTTCGGCGAGATCGACCCGCGCAAGGTGAACAAGCCCCTCAAGGGTCACTTCGCCAAGGCTGACGTCACCCCCCGCCGCCACCTCGTCGAGATCCGTACCGCTGACGCCAGCGAGTACACCCTCGGCCAGGAGATCACCGCTGAGGTGTTCGAGGCCGGCATCAAGGTGGACGTGACCGGCAAGAGCAAGGGCAAGGGCTTCGCCGGTGTCATGAAGCGTCACAACTTCAAGGGCCTCGGCGCCGGACACGGTGTCCAGCGCAAGCACCGCTCCCCCGGCTCCATCGGTGGCTGTGCCACCCCGGGCCGTGTGTTCAAGGGCGTCCGCATGGCGGGCCGCATGGGCAACGAGCGGGTCACCACCCAGAACCTGACCGTTCACGCCGTTGACGCGGAGAAGGGCCTGCTCCTCATCAAGGGAGCCATCCCGGGTCCGAACGGCGGCCTCGTCCTGGTCCGTACCGCGGCCAAGGGGGCTTGAGGACATGAGCACCATTGACATTCTGTCGCCCTCCGGCGACACCGCCGGGACTGTTGAGCTCCCGGCCGAGATCTTCGACGTAGAGAAGATCAGCATTCCGCTGCTCCACCAGGTTGTCGTCGCGCAGCTGGCCGCGGCCCGTCAGGGCACGCACAAGGTCAAGCGTCGTGGCGAGGTCCGTGGTGGTGGCCGCAAGCCTTACCGCCAGAAGGGCACCGGCCGCGCCCGTCAGGGTTCGACCCGCGCGCCGCAGTTCGCCGGCGGTGGTGTCGTTCACGGCCCCACGCCGCGTGACTACTCGCAGCGGACCCCGAAGAAGATGAAGGCCGCGGCCCTGCGCCACGCCCTCACCGACCGGGCCCGCAACGCTCGCATCCACGTCATCACCGGCGTGATCGAGGGCGAGACCCCCTCCACCAAGGCCGCGAAGAGCTTCCTCGGCAAGGTCAGCGAGCGCAAGAACGTGCTCCTGGTCATCGAGCGCTCGGACGAGGCCGCGCTGCTTTCCGCGCGCAACCTGCCCCAGGTCCACATCCTGGAGCCGGGCCAGCTGAACACGTACGACGTTCTCGTCTCGGACGACGTGGTCTTCACCCAGGCCGCTTTCGAGTCCTTCGTGTCTGGCCCCCAGGCCGCTGACACCGAAGGGAGCGAAGCCTGATGGCTACGCGTCACCCGAGCATCGCCTCGAAGGCCGCCAAGGCCAAGAAGGTCGCGCGCGTCGCCAAGGCGAAGCGCCACGAGGCCGAAGGCAAGAACACCGTCGAGACCCCGCTGAGCAAGAGCTTCACGGATCCCCGTGACGTCCTCCTCAAGCCGGTCGTCTCGGAGAAGAGCTACGCGCTGCTCGACGAGGGCAAGTACACCTTCGTCGTGGACCCGCGGGCCAACAAGACCCAGATCAAGCAGGCCGTCCAGGCGGTCTTCTCGGTCAAGGTCACCGGGGTCAACACGATCAACCGTCAGGGCAAGCGCAAGCGCACCAAGACGGGCTTCGGCAAGCGTGCCGACAGCAAGCGCGCGATCGTGACCCTCGCTGAGGGCGACCGTATCGACATCTTCGGCCAGGCCTCCTAACGGAGTGCCC
Organism: Streptomyces sp. NPDC060027; assembly: GCF_042737005.1. NCBI lineage: Bacteria > Bacillati > Actinomycetota > Actinomycetes > Kitasatosporales > Streptomycetaceae > Streptomyces > Streptomyces sp. NPDC060027. Next base: position 10,025 of record NZ_JBHWVI010000148.1, on the reverse strand, counting down.
TGGTCCGAATATCGGACGAGGACTGAGAAATGGGAATCCGCAAGTACAAGCCGACTACGCCGGGCCGTCGTGGCTCCAGCGTCGCCGACTTCGTCGAGGTCACGCGGTCCACGCCGGAGAAGTCGCTGGTTCGCCCCCTGCACAGCAAGGGCGGCCGTAACAATTCCGGTCGTGTGACCGTTCGCCACCAGGGTGGCGGACACAAGCGCGCCTACCGAGTGATCGACTTCCGTCGTCACGACAAGGACGGCGTGCCGGCGAAGGTCGCGCACATCGAGTACGACCCCAACCGCACCGCGCGCATCGCGCTGCTTCACTACGCGGACGGCGAGAAGCGCTACATCCTCGCCCCCCGCAACCTGTCGCAGGGTGACCGCGTCGAGAACGGTCCCGGGGCCGACATCAAGCCGGGCAACAACCTGGCGCTCCGCAACATCCCGGTCGGTACCACGATCCACGCGATCGAGATCCGTCCCGGTGGCGGCGCCAAGTTCGCCCGCTCCGCCGGTGCCTCGGTGCAGCTGCTCGCGAAGGAGGGCACCATGGCCCACCTCCGCATGCCGTCTGGCGAGATCCGTCTGGTCGACCAGCGCTGCCGCGCCACGGTCGGCGAGGTCGGCAACGCCGAGCAGAGCAACATCAACTGGGGTAAGGCCGGCCGTAAGCGCTGGCTGGGCGTTCGCCCGTCCGTCCGCGGTGTGGCGATGAACCCGGTTGACCACCCGCACGGTGGTGGTGAGGGTAAGACCTCCGGTGGTCGCCACCCGGTCTCCCCGTGGGGTCAGAAGGAGGGTCGTACTCGTTCGCCGAAGAAGGCTTCGAACAAGTACATCGTCCGCCGCCGCAAGACGAACAAGAAGCGCTAGGAGCGGGTTTAGATGCCGCGCAGTCTCAAGAAGGGACCCTTCGTCGACGGACACCTTGTAAAGAAGGTGGACGTACAGAACGAAGCCGGTACCAAGAACGTCATCAAGACCTGGTCCCGTCGCTCGATGATCATCCCGGCCATGCTCGGCCACACGATCGCGGTGCACAACGGCAAGACCCACATCCCGGTGTTTGTCACCGAGTCGATGGTCGGCCACAAGCTCGGCGAGTTCTCGCCGACGCGCACCTTCCGGGGTCACGTCAAGGACGACCGGAAGTCGAAGCGCCGCTAACGCGGGGTGGAATCGACCATGACAGACACTGGAAGGACAACCATGGAAGCCAGGGCCCAGGCGCGGTACATCCGCGTTACGCCCATGAAGGCCCGCCGAGTGGTGGACCTTATCCGTGGCATGGATGCCACGGAGGCTCAGGCGGTCCTGCGTTTCGCCCCGCAGGCCGCGAGCGTGCCCGTCGGCAAGGTGCTTGACAGCGCCATCGCCAACGCCGCACACAACTACGACCACACCGACGCCGGCAGCCTCGTCATCTCCGAGGCCTACGTCGACGAGGGTCCGACCCTGAAGCGGTTCCGTCCGCGCGCCCAGGGCCGTGCCTACCGGATCCGCAAGCGGACCAGCCACATCACCGTGGTCGTCAGCAGCAAGGAAGGAACCCGGTAATGGGCCAGAAGGTTAACCCGCATGGGTTCCGGCTCGGCATCACCACGGACTTCAAGTCCCGCTGGTACGCCGACAAGCTGTACAAGGACTACGTCAAGGAAGACGTCGCCATCCGTCGGATGATGACGTCCGGCATGGAGCGCGCCGGCATCTCGAAGGTTGAGATCGAGCGCACCCGTGACCGCGTGCGGGTGGACATCCACACCGCGCGTCCCGGCATCGTCATCGGCCGCCGTGGCGCCGAGGCCGACCGCATCCGCGGCGACCTCGAGAAGCTCACGGGCAAGCAGGTCCAGCTGAACATCCTCGAGGTCAAGAGCCCCGAGACCGACGCTCAGCTGGTTGCTCAGGCCGTTGCCGAGCAGCTGTCCTCCCGCGTCTCCTTCCGTCGCGCCATGCGTAAGAGCATGCAGGGCACGATGAAGGCCGGCGCCAAGGGCATCAAGATCCAGTGTGGTGGCCGTCTCGGCGGCGCCGAGATGTCCCGCTCGGAGTTCTACCGCGAGGGCCGTGTGCCCCTGCACACGCTCCGTGCGAACGTGGACTACGGCTTCTTCGAGGCCAAGACGACCTTCGGCCGTATCGGTGTGAAGGTCTGGATCTACAAGGGCGACGTCAAGAACATCGCCGAGGTTCGCGCCGAGAACGCCGCTGCCCGTGCCGGCAACCGCCCGGCCCGTGGCGGCAACGACCGCCCGGCCGGCCGTGGTGGCCGTGGTGGCGAGCGTGGCGGTCGCGGTCGTAAGCCGCAGCAGGCTCCCGCTGCCGAGGCCCCCAAGGCCGAGGCTCCGGCTGCCGCTCCGGCTGAGAGCACCGGAACGGAGGCCTGACCGACATGCTGATCCCCCGCAGGGTCAAGCACCGCAAGCAGCACCACCCGAAGCGCCGTGGTCAGGCCAAGGGCGGTACGCAGGTTTCGTTCGGCGAGTACGGCATTCAGGCCCTCACGCCGGCGTACGTGACGAACCGCCAGATCGAGGCCGCGCGTATCGCGATGACCCGCCACATCAAGCGTGGCGGCAAGGTCTGGATCAACATCTACCCGGACCGCCCGCTCACGAAGAAGCCCGCCGAGACCCGCATGGGTTCCGGTAAGGGTTCCCCCGAGTGGTGGGTCGCGAACGTGCACCCGGGCCGGGTCATGTTCGAACTGTCCTACCCCAACGAGAAGATCGCCCGTGAGGCCCTCACTCGCGCAGCCCACAAGCTGCCGATGAAGTGCCGGATCGTCAAGCGCGAGGCAGGTGAAGCGTGATGTCGGCCGGTACCAAGGCGTCCGAGCTGCGCGAACTGGGTGACGAGGAGCTTCTCGCGAAGCTCCGCGAAGCCAAGGAAGAGCTGTTCAACCTCCGCTTCCAGGCGGCGACCGGTCAGCTCGAGAACCACGGTCGGCTCAAGGCCGTCCGCAAGGACATCGCGCGGATCTACACCCTCATGCGTGAGCGCGAGCTGGGCATCGAGACGGTGGAGAGCGCCTGATGAGCGAGAGCAACGTGACTGAGCAGAAGACCGACCGCGGTTTCCGCAAGACCCGTGAGGGTCTGGTCGTCAGCGACAAGATGGACAAGACCGTCGTCGTCGCCGTCGAGGACCGCGTGAAGCACGCGCTGTACGGCAAGGTCATCCGCCGTACGAACAAGCTCAAGGCCCACGACGAGCAGAACGCCGCCGGCGTCGGCGACCGCGTCCTCCTGATGGAGACCCGGCCGCTGTCCTCGACGAAGCGCTGGCGCATCGTCGAGATCCTCGAGAAGGCCAAGTAATTGCCTGAGGCCCTTGGAAGAAATTCCTAGGGGCCCCTCAGGTTCGTTCCGCCAGGCTCGGGGCGGGGCCGTCCTAGACGGTCCCGCCCCGGGAACCGGCAGACAATCAGGAGATAGACGTGATCCAGCAGGAGTCGCGACTGCGTGTCGCCGACAACACTGGTGCGAAGGAAATCCTTTGCATCCGTGTGCTCGGTGGCTCCGGTCGCCGCTACGCGGGCATCGGTGACGTCATCGTCGCCACCGTCAAGGACGCGATCCCCGGCGGCAACGTGAAGAAGGGTGACGTCATCAAGGCCGTCATCGTTCGTACCGTCAAGGAGCGCCGCCGTCCGGACGGCTCGTACATCCGCTTCGACGAGAACGCCGCCGTCATTCTGAAGAACGACGGCGACCCTCGCGGCACCCGTATCTTCGGCCCGGTGGGCCGTGAGCTGCGCGAGAAGAAGTTCATGAAGATCATCTCGCTCGCGCCGGAGGTGCTGTAAGCATGAAGATCAAGAAGGGCGACCTGGTTCAGGTCATCACCGGTAAGGACAAGGGCAAGCAGGGCAAGGTCATTGCCGCTTACCCGCGCGACGAGCGCGTCCTGGTCGAGGGTGTCAACCGGGTCAAGAAGCACACGAAGGCCGGACCCACCGCCAAGGGTTCGCAGGCCGGTGGCATTGTCACGACCGAGGCGCCCGTCCACGTCTCCAACGTCCAGCTGGTCGTTGAGAAGGACGGCAACAAGGTCGTCACGCGCGTCGGTTACCGCTTCGACGACGAGGGCAACAAGATCCGCGTTGCCAAGCGGACGGGTGAGGACATCTGATGGCTACCACCACCACTCCGCGTCTCAAGACGAAGTACCGCGAGGAGATCGCGGGCAAGCTGCAGGAAGAGTTCTCCTACGAGAACGTCATGCAGACCCCGGGTCTCGTCAAGATCGTGGTCAACATGGGTGTCGGCGACGCCGCCCGTGACTCGAAGCTCATGGACGGTGCCGTCCGTGACCTGACCACGATCACCGGTCAGAAGCCGGCCATCACCAAGGCCCGCAAGTCCATCGCGCAGTTCAAGCTGCGCGAGGGTCAGCCGATCGGTGCCCACGTCACGCTCCGTGGCGACCGCATGTGGGAGTTCCTGGACCGCACCCTGTCGCTCGCGCTTCCGCGCATCCGCGACTTCCGTGGTCTGTCCCCCAAGCAGTTCGACGGCCGTGGCAACTACACCTTCGGTCTCACGGAGCAGGTCATGTTCCACGAGATCGACCAGGACAAGATCGACCGCACCCGGGGTATGGACATCACCGTGGTGACCACGGCGACCAACGACGCTGAGGGCCGCGCGCTCCTTCGTCACCTCGGCTTCCCCTTCAAGGAGGCGTAAGCGAGATGGCGAAGAAGGCTCTGATTGCCAAGGCTGCTCGTAAGCCCAAGTTCGGTGTGCGTGGCTACACGCGCTGCCAGCGCTGCGGTCGTCCGCACTCCGTGTACCGCAAGTTCGGCCTGTGCCGCGTCTGCCTTCGTGAGATGGCTCACCGTGGCGAGCTGCCGGGCGTGACCAAGAGCTCCTGGTAGTCCCCGTAATTCAGGGATTCCAGGGCTCTCGGTAAGCAAAGGGCTCTGTCAGGTGCCCACCTCTCCATGGCTTAGGCTAGGAGGGTTGGGCGCCTGACGCCCGTACGACTTACTACGCCGTAGGTCCCCGCACCGCACCCGTCCCGCCCATGAGTGGGGAGAGGGATGGCGCATACAGGAAACCCCGGCGAGAGAGGCCGAAGGCCAATTCATGACCATGACTGATCCGATCGCAGACATGCTTACGCGTCTGCGTAACGCGAACTCGGCGTACCACGACACCGTGGGTATGCCGCACAGCAAGATCAAGTCGCACATCGCGGAGATCCTCCAGCAGGAGGGCTTCATCACGGGCTGGAAGGTCGAGGACGCCGAGGTCGGCAAGAACCTCGTTCTCGAGCTGAAGTTCGGCCCGAACCGTGAGCGCTCCATCGCGGGCATCAAGCGGATCTCCAAGCCCGGTCTCCGGGTTTACGCGAAGTCCACCAACCTGCCCAAGGTGCTGGGCGGCCTCGGCGTGGCGATCATCTCCACGTCGCACGGGCTCCTCACCGACAAGCAGGCCGGCAAGAAGGGCGTAGGCGGAGAAGTTCTCGCCTACGTCTGGTAACGGAAGGGAACGGAGGAAACAGCTATGTCGCGTATTGGCAAGCTCCCCATCACGGTTCCCGCCGGCGTGGACGTCACCATCGACGGCCGTACGGTTGCGGTGAAGGGCCCCAAGGGCACCCTCTCTCACACCATTGCGGCGCCGATCGAGATCGCTAAGGGCGAGGACGGCGTTCTGAACGTCACCCGCCCGAACGACGAGCGTCAGAACAAGGCCCTCCACGGCCTGTCCCGCACGCTGGTGGCGAACATGATCACCGGCGTGACCGAGGGTTACGTGAAGAAGCTCGAGATCAGCGGTGTCGGTTACCGCGTCCTGGCGAAGGGCTCCAACCTGGAGTTCTCGCTCGGCTACAGCCACTCGATCACCGTCGAGGCCCCCGAGGGGATCTCCTTCAAGGTCGAGAACCCCACGCGGTTCTCGGTCGAGGGCATCGACAAGCAGAAGGTCGGAGAGGTTGCGGCCAACATCCGCAAGCTGCGCAAGCCCGACCCGTACAAGGCCAAGGGCGTCAAGTACGAAGGCGAAGTCATCCGCCGCAAGGTCGGAAAGGCGGGTAAGTAAGCCATGGCATACGGTGTCAAGATTGCTAAGGGCGACGCTTACAAGCGTGCTGCCATCAAGCGTCGTCACATCCGGATCCGTAAGCACATCTCGGGTACGGCTGAGCGTCCGCGCCTGGTCGTGACGCGCTCCAACCGCCACATCGTGGCCCAGGTCATCGACGACGTTAAGGGTCACACCCTCGCGTCGGCGTCGACCCTGGACACGACGATCCGCGGCGGCGAGAGCGACAAGTCGGCTCAGGCCAAGTCGGTCGGCGCCCTTGTCGCCGAGCGCGCCAAGGCCGCCGGTGTCGAGGCTGTCGTATTCGACCGTGGTGGAAACCAGTACGCCGGGCGCATTGCCGCCCTGGCGGACGCCGCCCGCGAAGCCGGACTCAAGTTCTGAGTCGGTTCCGTAGCTAGCGGAAACAGAGAGAGGTAATTCCAATGGCTGGACCCCAGCGCCGCGGTGGCGGTGCCGGTGGCGGCGAGCGGCGGGACCGGAAGGGCCGTGACGGCGGCGCAGCTGCTGCCGAGAAGACCGCGTACGTTGAGCGCGTTGTCGCGATCAACCGCGTCGCCAAGGTTGTGAAGGGTGGTCGTCGCTTCAGCTTCACCGCGCTGGTCGTGGTGGGCGATGGTGACGGCACCGTCGGTGTCGGTTACGGCAAGGCCAAGGAGGTGCCGGCCGCGATCGCCAAGGGTGTTGAAGAGGCCAAGAAGCACTTCTTCAAGGTCCCCCGTATCCAGGGCACCATCCCGCACCCGATCACGGGCGAGAAGGCCGCGGGCGTCGTCCTGCTCAAGCCTGCTTCCCCCGGTACCGGCGTTATCGCCGGTGGCCCGGTGCGCGCTGTCCTGGAGTGCGCCGGCGTTCACGACATCCTGTCGAAGTCGCTCGGTTCTTCCAACGCGATCAACATCGTGCACGCGACCGTGGCGGCCCTCAAGGGCCTGCAGCGTCCCGAGGAGATCGCGGCTCGCCGTGGTCTGCCCCTCGAGGACGTCGCCCCCGCGGCTCTCCTTCGTGCACGTGCCGGGGCGGGTGCGTAATGGCTCGCCTCAAGGTCACGCAGACGAAGTCGTACATCGGCAGCAAGCAGAACCACCGTGACACCCTGCGTTCCCTTGGTCTCAAGGGCATCAACACGCAGGTCGTCAAGGAGGACCGCCCCGAGTTCCGCGGAATGGTTCACACCGTCCGCCACCTCGTGACGGTCGAGGAGGTCGACTGATCATGGCGGAAAACAACCCGCTCAAGATCCACAACCTCCGTCCCGCCCCGGGCGCCAAGACCGCCAAGACCCGTGTTGGTCGTGGTGAGGCGTCGAAGGGTAAGACGGCTGGTCGTGGTACCAAGGGCACGAAGGCCCGCTACCAGGTTCCGGAGCGCTTCGAGGGTGGCCAGATGCCCCTCCACATGCGTCTTCCGAAGCTGAAGGGCTTCCGTAACCCGTTCAAGACCGAGTTCCAGGTCGTGAACCTCGACAAGCTGGGCGCGCTGTACCCGGAGGGTGGCGAGGTCACCGTCGAGGGTCTCGTCGCCAAGGGTGCCGTTCGCAAGAACAGCCTCGTCAAGGTCCTCGGCCAGGGCGAGATCTCCGTGGCGCTGCAGGTGACGGTCGACGCCGTCTCCGGCTCCGCCAAGGAGAAGATCACCGCCGCCGGCGGTACCGTCACCGAGCTCGTCTGATTTCAGCAGGCGTCTCGATGACCTGAGCGATCCCGACCGGGGATGCCCCACAAAAGGGGCATCCCCGGTTGGTCGTTCCTAGGGGGGCAGTGTCGCCGGTAAGGTGGCCTGCACTGTTGATTTTCGTCCGGCGTGCCTCAAGGGAACTCCGGACGGGCTTTGACTGTTGGTTAGCTGTCAGTCATCCGTCGAACCTCAAGACCGTCACCCTCTGACGCAGTAGCGCGGGGGTCGCAGGAGGCACCGTGCTCACCGCGTTCGCCCGGGCGTTCAGGACGCCCGACCTGCGCAAGAAGCTCCTCTTCACGCTCGGCATCATCGTGGTCTACCGGGTCGGTACCCACGTTCCGATCCCCGGCGTCGACTACAAGAATGTCCAGTCGTGCATTGACATGGCCGACACGAACCGCGGGCTCTTCAGCCTGATCAACATGTTCAGTGGCGGCGCGCTGCTGCAGATCACGATCTTCGCGCTCGGCATCATGCCGTACATCACGGCGAGCATCATTCTCCAGCTGCTCACCGTGGTGATCCCGCGACTGGAAGCCCTCAAGAAGGAGGGCTCGGCCGGTACGGCGAAGATCACGCAGTACACGCGTTATCTGACGGTCGCGCTCGCCATCCTGCAGGGCACCGGCCTGGTGGCCACAGCCCGCAGCGGCGCCCTGTTCTCGGGCTGCCCCGTGGCCAACCAGATCGTCCCGGACCAGTCGATCTTCACCACCATCACGATGGTCGTCACGATGACCGCCGGTACCTGTGTCGTCATGTGGCTCGGTGAGATCATCACCGACCGCGGCATCGGCAACGGCATGTCGATCCTCATGTTCATCTCGATCGCCGCGACCTTCCCGAGCGCGCTGTGGACCGTCAAGATCTCGGGCAAGCTGGCCGACGGCTGGATCGAGTTCGGCACGGTCATCGCCGTGGGTCTGGCCATGGTCGGCCTGGTGGTCTTCGTCGAGCAGGCGCAGCGCCGGATTCCGGTCCAGTACGCGAAGCGCATGATCGGCCGCCGTTCCTACGGTGGTACCTCGACCTACATTCCGCTGAAGGTCAACCAGGCAGGTGTGATCCCTGTCATCTTCGCCTCGTCGCTGCTCTACATTCCGAGCCTGATCGCCCAGTTCTCGAAGAGCGATTCCGGGTGGAAGACGTGGGTCACGAACAACCTGACCAAGGGTGACCACCCGATTTACATCACGATGTACTTCCTTCTGATCGTTTTCTTCGCGTTCTTCTACGTGGCGATCTCGTTCAACCCCGAGGAAGTCGCCGACAACATGAAGAAGTATGGTGGCTTCATCCCGGGCATCCGGGCTGGCCGGCCGACCGCTGAGTACCTCAGTTACGTACTCAACCGGATCACCTGGCCGGGTTCGCTGTATCTGGGGCTGATCGCTCTCGTGCCGACAGTGGCGTTGGTTGGTTTCGGGGCAAACCAGAACTTCCCGTTCGGTGGCACAAGCATCCTGATCATCGTGGGTGTCGGCCTTGAGACGGTGAAGCAGATCGAGAGTCAGCTTCAGCAGCGCAATTACGAAGGGTTCCTCCGCTGATGCGAATCGTCCTCGTCGGGCCGCCCGGTGCCGGGAAGGGAACGCAGGCCGCGTTCCTCGCCAGGAATCTGGGGATCCCGCACATCTCAACGGGCGACCTGTTCCGTGCCAACATCTCTCGGCAGACGGAGCTCGGCAAGCTGGCGAAGTCCTACATGGACAAGGGCGAACTGGTACCGGACGAGGTCACCATCGCCATGGCCAAGGACCGCATGGAGCAGCCCGACGCGGAGCACGGCTTCCTGCTCGACGGCTTCCCGCGCAACGTCTCGCAGGCCGAGGCGCTCGACGAGATGCTGAGCACCGAGGGCATGAAGCTGGACGCGGTGCTGGACCTGGAGGTCCCCGAGGACGAGGTGGTCCGCCGTATCGCGGGCCGTCGCATCTGCCGCAACGACTCGGCGCACGTCTTCCACGTGTCGTACAAGACGCCGAAGCAGGAAGGCGTCTGTGACGTCTGCGGCGGCGAGCTGTACCAGCGCGACGACGACTCCGAGGACACCGTCCGCACGCGGCTGGAGGTCTACCACACGCAGACCGAGCCGATCATCGACTACTACATGGCCCAGGGCCTGGTCGTCACGATCGCGGCGCTCGGCAAGGTGGAAGAGGTCACGGCGCGCGCGATGGAGGCGCTGTCCCGCGAGGCCGCCTAGGTCTTGATGGGCCGCTCCGCGGTACGCGCGTACCGCGGGCGCGTGAAGCAGTACGTCGCATCGGCCGCGGCACCCCCTCCGGGTGCC
>NZ_JBHWVI010000147.1:0-22457 GCF_042737005.1 Streptomyces sp. NPDC060027 | reverse complement strand
GCCGCCGGACAGGGCCTCGGGCATGCACCGGCCGCACCCGCCCGGGGTATCCACCGGACCCGTCCCGGCCCGGCCCGCGGGCCCGCACCGGCACCCGTCGGCACTCTTCGGCACCTTTCGGTATCCGTCGGCCGTGCGGACATGCCGGACTCCCGTGGGCCGCGCACGGGTGCGGGCCCACGGGAGTCACCCCGGCTCGTACGGGATCCGGGACCGGCTCAGGCGGCCCGCGGGGTGCGGCCGGCCGCGCCGGTGGTGAGGACGGCGAGCAGTGTTCTGGCCTGCACGTTGACGTAACGGCTGTGCCCGGCGAGCCAGTTCAGCTGTCCGGGGGTGACCCAGTGGAAGCCCGGCGGCGGCTGCGCGGGCGTGGTGGCCTCGTCGGTGTCGACGATCAGATAGCGGCTCTCGGCGTTCAGGAACCGGCCGCCCTCCTCGGAGTGGACGGCCGAGTACCGGACGCGGTCCTCGGGCGCGTCCAGCATCAGGTCGAGGAACGGCGGGCGCGGCCCGGGGACCGACGGGGGGTAGTTCGCCGGAGCGCACTGCACGGTCGGCGCGAGCTCGGCGGTGTCGAGGAAGCCGCCCTCCACGCGGGCGTGCACCAGGACGTGCGGGACGCCGTCGAAGACGCGGTGGGCGAAGCCGACGATCCCGCTCTCCACCGGTTCGATGATCGGCTGGGTCCAGCCGGCGACCTCACGGCCCGCGCCCTCGACCGACACCGCCACCACCTTGAAGAACCGGCCGTCGGCCCGGCCGATGGCGTGCTCGTCGGCCTGCCATCCGGCGACCTCGCGCAGCGGCATACGGCGCACGCGCACGTCCTGGCGGGCCCGTTCCGCGGTGAACCAGGCCAGCAGGCCGGAGTCGGAGGACAGCGCCCGGGGTTCGGCGGGCGCGGTCGGGGCGCTCGCCAGCACGGTGCGCGCGTCCATGTTCACGATGTTGTCCCGGCGCAGCAGCTGCGTGATCTGCCCCAGGGTGAGCCAGCGGAACGCGTCGTCGGCGGGGACGTCGCCGTCCGTCTCGACGATCATGTTGCGGTTGCGTTTGCGGTAGAACCAGGCGCCGTGCTCGGACTGCAGGACATCGGTGAGCACCCGCTCCCGGCCGGGTTCGACGAAGTGCTCCAGGTACTTCACCGCCGTCCCGCCGTGGGCCTTGGTGTAGTTGCTGCGGGTGGCCTGCACGGTGGGGGAGAGCTGCACCAGGTTGGGGTTGCCGGGTTCCATCTTCGCCTGCATGAGGAAGTGCAGGACCCCGTCGAACTCCTTGGCCAGGATGCCCAGGATGCCGATCTCCGGCTGCACGATGATCGGCTGCTGCCACTGGGTGCCGGGCCGTTCGACGTGCAGGCCCTCGATGGTGAAGAAGCGTCCCGACCGGTGCCGCAGGTCGCCGGTGTCCGGCGCGAACGACCAGTGGTCGAGTCCGGCGAACGGGATGCGCCGGACCGTCGTCCCGCCCGAGCGCCGGACCCGCTCCAGCCAGCCCGGCACGTCGGATGCCGCCATGTGGACGCCGTCGGCCGTCGCGGCCGACCGGGCCAGCCTCTCGCGGATCCCGGCCCCGGAGCGGGGGACCAGCCGCGCCGGGGCGCTCATCGCCGGCCGTCCTGGTCCGCGGCCTGCTTCCACCACTGCGGGTTGTCGCGGTACCAGGCGACGGTCTCCGCCAGGCCGGTGTCGAAGGAGGTGAGCGGCAGATGGCCGAGCTCCCGCTCGATCCTGCCCTGGTCCAGGGCGTAGCGCCGGTCGTGGCCCTTGCGGTCGGTGACGTGGCGGATCATGTCCGGCCGTGCTCCGCACAGTTCGGCGAGCCGGTGGGCCAGCGCCAGGTTCGCCAGAGCGGTGCCGGCGCCGATGTTGTAGACCTCGCCGGCCCTGCCCCGGGTCAGGACCCGGTGCACGGCCCGGCAGTGGTCGTCCACGTGCAGCCACTCGCGGACCTGGCCCCCGTCGCCGTAGACGGGGACGGGCTGTCCTTCGAGCAGCCGGGTGATGGCGAGCGGGATGAACTTCTCGGGGTGCTGGTAGGGGCCGTAGTTGTTGGAACAGCGGGTGACCGAGACGTCCAGGCGGTGGGTGCGGAAATAGGCCAGGGCGATGAGGTCGGAGGCCGCCTTGGACGCCGCGTAGGGGGAGTTGGGCAGCAGCGGGGACTGCTCCGTCCACACCCCCTCCTCGATGGAGCCGTACACCTCGTCCGTCGAGATGTGCACCACCCGCCCGACACCGGCCGCCAGGCACGCCTCCAGCAGCGCCTGGGTGCCCTCCACGTTGGTCCGTACGAACGCGGCACCGCTGGCGATCGAACGGTCCACATGGCTCTCGGCCGCGAAGTGCACCACCGCGTCCTGGCCCCGCAGCACACCGGCCAGCAGGTCCCGGTCGAGGATGTCCCCCCGCACGAAGGTGAGCCGCGGATGGGAGGCGGGCAGGTTGTCGCGGTTTCCCGCGTACGTCAGCAGGTCCACCACCGTGACGTGCGCGTCCTCGAATCCCGGATAGCCCCCTTCGAGCAGGGTCCGTACATAGTGCGAGCCGATGAACCCGGCTCCGCCGGTGACGAGGATTCTCATACGACCACATCGCAGTCGGAATTCCACGCTCGAAGCATGTGCCTTTTCCCTTTTCGACGAGGGGACGGATACCGCTCGGTCCGCGCTGGAGAACTGCCTGATTCCCGGTCGTCCTCGGGCCGCCGGATTCTTTGCCCGACGCGGCCCCCGGTCCCGGGGAGGGGACCGCCTGTCACCCAGTCCCGTCCGGCGAGGCTAGGCCGCACACCTAAAAGCCCCCTCGAAACGGACTCGAGGAGGCTTTCAGAACTGCCTGAGCGTGTGCCGGGCTGGGTCAGCTGTCCTGCAGCAGCCCCAGAACGTTGCCGTCGAGGTCGGTGACCGTGGCCACCAGCCGGCCGCCGCCGACGTCGGTGGCGGGGCTCTTGACCGTGGCCCCCGCGGCGGTCACCTCGGCCAGCTTCGCCTCGATGTCGGGGACGTGCCAGTAGGCGACCGGCGAGGTGATGTCCTGCGCCCCGGCCGGCACCAGCCCGATGTGCTGGCCCGCGAGGTCGAAGCCGACATAGAACTCCGAGTCGGTCTGCGGCTCGATGCCGAGCAGCGCGGCGTACACCTTCTTCGCCGCGGCCACGTCCGCCACGGGATGCAGGACGGTCTTGATTCCCTGAATGGCCGAGTCAGCCATTTCCACTCCTGGGGGGTTGGGATTTCGTGACCCCATGCTAGGAAGATCCGCGGCCGCGATGCATCTCCGCACCCGATCGCTCCAGCGGGTTTCCAGCCACTCTTGACCCGAAGTGGACAGCCCCTTGCCAGGCTGCGAGCGCGCTGAATTCAGGAGGGGAAATCACGTGAAAAAGCTCGCATGGGTCACAGCGGTGGCCGTGGCCGGTCTGCTGGGGCCGGCCGTTCTCCCGGCGGCGGCCAAGGACACGGCCCGACCGGCCGCTCCGGCCGCCTCGACCATCGCCTGGTCGCCGTGTCCCGACACCGACCCGGTCCTCGGCAGCCTGCTCAAGGGCCTGGACTGCGGCACGGTCCAGGTACCGCTCGACTACGCCGCCCCCGGCGGCCGGCAGATCAGCCTGGCGCTGACCCGGGCCGTCCACACGGCCCCCGACAGCCAGTACCAGGGCGCCGTGGTCCTCAACCGCGGCCAGTGGCCCGGCGGCATCGGCCGCGACCTGCCCACCCGCTACGCCCAGGGCACCACCGGGCTGGCCAAGGACGTCGGCGCCGCCTACGACTGGATCGGCTTCGACCCGCGCGGCGTCGGCGCCAGCGAACCGTCCGTGGTCTGCGACAGCGACTACGTCTACCCCGGGCACGCGCAGCCCGCCTCGGTGCCCGCCACGCCCGCCGCCGAGCAGGAATGGGCCGACCGGGCCCGCGCCTACGCCAAGAGCTGCGGCGACACCTACGGCGACGTGCTCAACCACCTCACCACCAAGGACGCCGCCCGCGACCTGGACCGGATGCGGATCGCGCTCGGCCAGGAGAAGATCACCTACTTCGGCACCGACTGGGGCACCTACCTCGGCTCGGTCTACGCCTCGATGTACCCGCACCGGGTCAAGCGGATGATCCTGGACAGCGTGGCCCGGCCCAACGGCAAGTGGTACAAGAACAACCTCGCCAAGAACGAGACGTCCGAGACGAACGCCCGGATCTTCTTCACCTGGGTCGCCCGGTACGACGCGGTCTACCACCTGGGCACCACCGCGGCCGAGGTCGAGGCGAACTACTACCGGGGCCAGGACGCGCTCGGGGCCGCCCCCCTCGACGGCAAGATCGGCCCGTCCGAGTGGGCCGACGTCTTCGAGCCGGTCGTCTACCGCAACTGGACCTGGCTCTCCCGGGCGAAGGTGCTCTCCGACTGGGTGGTGCGCCATGACCCCGCCTCGCTGCGGGCCACCTACTCAGACCCGGGCTTCCCGCACCAGAACCGGCACGCGATGACCAACGCCGTCCAGTGCACCGACGCCTCCCAGCCGCGCAACTGGAGCCGCTGGCACAAGGATTACTCCCGCCAGTACGCCGCCGGGAACCACTTCCTGACCTGGACCAACGCCTGGTACAACGCGCCGTGCGCGTTCTGGCCGGTGCCCGCGCAGAGTCCGCAGAAGGTCGGCGCCCCCTCGGTGAACGTCCTGCTGGTGCAGCCGGAGTTCGACACCGCGCACGGCACCACCGGCGCCGTACGCACGCACAAGCTGTTCCCCAACTCCCGGCTCGTGCTGGAGCAGGGCGGCCACAACGTCGGCGCGGCCCTGTCGGCGAACAACAACGCCTGCCTGAACACCTTCGTCGGCGACTACCTGCGCGACGGCACCCGTCCCGCCTCCCGCAAGGGGACCGACGCGACCTGCCAGGCCTCCCCGGACCCGGTCCCGGCGTCCTGAACCACCGAGCGGCCCCGCACCGTTGAGGGTGCGGGGCCGCTTCCGCCGCCGCTTCCACGGCCGCCGCCGCCGTTGCGGGCGGCGCCCGGCCGCCGCTTCCACTCAGCGCACCGCGGGCACCGCCCCCGCCCCGAGAACGCCCGCGGACACCGCCCCGGCCCCCGGCACGCCCGCGGGCAGTGCGGCGGACCGCAGCACGTCCGCGGGCGCCGTGCCGGCCCGGTGGGCGGCGACCAGGTCCTCCAGGGTCCGTGTCATCTCGTTGGGGGAGGGCATGGCCAGCACCTCCTCGCTCAGCCGCCGGGCGTTCGCCCGCAGCCCCTGGTCGTGGAGCAGCCGCTCCAGCGCGGCCCGCACCCGCGGCCCGTCCGCCTCGGCGGGCTTCATGGCCAGCCCCGCCCCCGAGCGTTCCAGGCAGCGGAGTTTGAGCGGGACGTCGAACGCCCGGCTGACCAGCAGTTGCGGCACGCCGTAGCGCAGGGCGCAGCCGAACGACCAGGTGCCGCCGTGATGCACCATGGCCGCGCAGGTCGGCAGGACGTCGGCCAGCGGCACCGACTCCACCAGACGGGTGTTGGCCGGCACCCGGTCGAGCCGGTCCTGGGACTCCCGCGGCAGGGTCAGGATCAGTTCCATCTCCAGGCCGGCCGCCGAGTCGAGGATCTCCTGGATCCGTTCCACGGGCAGCAGCTGCCGCACCGGACCGTCGTTGACCGCGTCCCCGAAGGTCATCAGGACCCGCGGCGCCCGCGGCGGTTCGGCGATCCACCGCGGCACCACGGCCGGCCCGTTGTAGGGGACGCACTGCATGGGCAGCGTCGTCGCCCGCTCGTCGGGCCGGAACGCCCCCGGCAGCGGGTCGATGGTGAACTGCCCGTTCACCAGCTCCTCGGAGAACGCGCAGCCGTACTTTCCGGCCCAGCCGGCCAGCCAGTCGCCGAGCCGGTCGGCGCGGTCGTGCGGCGGGCGCAGCGCCTGCGCGTGCAGGAAGTCCTCCCGCATGCGGGAGTAGACGTCGACGGAGTACAGCACCCGGGCGTGCGCGGCCCCGACCGCGGCGGCGGCCACCGCGCCCGCGAACGCCTTCGCCCCCCACAGCACCAGATCGGGCCGCCACGCCTGGGCGAAGGCGACCAGTTCCTCCATCATCGAGTCGTTGGACCGCCGGGCCTGCGGCAGCACCAGGTCGTCCATCACCCCGGTGACCTGCTCCCAGCCCAGCCGCGCACGGTCGGGCCCCAGTTCGAACAGCGGGCCGAGTCCGTCCTGCGGGGACTTCCGCGCGCCGGACGGGGCGGCGGCCGCCGCCTGGCGCCGCTCGTCGCGCCGTCTGCGCAGCTCCGGGCTCTCACCCGGCCCCACGCCCAGGCCCGTCAGCCCGGCCCCCGCGACGGCGTCCAGGAGATCGGGCCAGCCGGCCACCCGCACCTCGTGCCCGGCCGTCTGCAGCGACCACGCCAGCGGAACCAGGTTGAACAGGTGCGTCTTGAACGGGAACGGCACGATGAGAACCCGCACGGCGGATCTCCTTCGGGTCAGGGGCGAGGGGGGTGTGGCGCGGTCGACGGCACGCGTCGACGCCCCTGCCATCCTGATCACGTATCCCGTACGGGGCTTCTCCACGTTTGCCCATTGGCACCGGTGGCGGCGGTCACCACGAAGGTGACAGCGGCGACCACCACCGCCGTCGGCAGGGGTCCCGCCAGGTCGCACAGCGCGCCCGTGGCCAGGATGGACACCACCACTCCCAGGGGCAGCAGGGTGGCCCGCAGCGTCAGTACCGCCGGCAGCTGCGCGGCCGTGGCCACCGCCAGCAGCCGGTTGTTGTAGTGGACGTAGGCGACCTCGAACAGGACCAGGAACAGCGCGTACAGCGCCAGCGTCGGCGCTGTGCGCCCGGCCAGCAGCGCGGCCAGCAGGAAGGGCATCGGCAGCAGCGCCCACGCGGCCGAGGGCAGCTGCCCGAGGTGGCGCTGGGCGGGCAGGGCCGCCAGCGACCCGGCGAACACGGCGACCGAGGAGACGGCGACGAAGACGCCCACCAGCCGGGTCCCGCCGCCCAGCACCTGCAGCGGGATCACGGTGACGGCCACGGTGTGGAACCCCTGCCAGAACGCCACCAGCAGGAACCGGGCGAACAGCCTGCGCAGCACCGGGTCCTCGACCCGCAGCCCCCCGGCGGACACCCCGCCCCCGGCATCCCCGGCGCCCCCGGCGCCCCCGGCGTCCCCGGCACCCGCGGTGTCCCCGGCACCCGCGGTGTTCTCGGCGTCCGCGGTGTTCTCGGTGTTCCGGGTGTCGGCTGCCTTCGCGCGGGCGTTGCCGGCGGGTGCCGGCAGGGCCCAGGCGAGCAGCGCGGACAGCACCAGCAGCGCCGCGTTCACCGCGACCAGGCCCCGCAGCGGCAGCACCGCGGCGGCCGGCCCCGCCAGCGCCGCCCCGGCACTGACCCCGGTCAACTTGCCGATCTCGGCGAAGGTGTTGGCGCGCTCCAGCCGCTCGGGGACGACGGCGGCACGCAGCACGACCGAGGTCGCCGAGCGGGTGAGCGCCTCGCAGAACCCGCGGACCAGGACGAGGACGGTGGCCACCGCCAGCAGCGCGCGGCCCGGCACCGCCAGGGCGGCCAGCGTCAGGACGAGACTCGCGGCCTCGGCCGCCCGCACCAGGTGCTCCGGGGCGCGCCGGCGCAGCAGCGAGTTCAGCGGATGGGCCAGCAGCAGCGCGGGCAGCCACGGCGCACTCAGCACGGCCCCGGCCAGCAGCCCCGAACCGGTGACCGATCCCACGTGCGTGGACAGGCTCACCAGAAGCAGAAAACTCCCGCACGCGTTGACGAACAGCAATACGGGAGTGAAATTCGGTGAACGGTGTACCGCGGGAAGAAAAGTCGATGTCATCACGTACCCCTCCAGGGGCCGGAGGATGCCAGAGATGAACACATTTCAGCGAGAGAGGCCCCTGCCTATCGTGAACATATGACAGCAACCACCGGGAACAGCCCGTGCATCGTGATGGTCGATGCCTATGCCGCCGTCCGTTCACTCGTTCTTGAATTCAAGAAGCAGGGATGTTCGGTCGTCCGTGTGCAAAGCACACGCGACGTTCCGTTCGTGTACCGGTCGGCGCCTTTCGTCCGCGACGACTTCGTCGCCGACATCGTCCACGACGGCGACGTGGCGGCCACCCTCACCGCCGTCGCGGCGTTCACCCCCCTCGCGGTGGTCTCGGGCGGCGAGTCCGGGGTGGAGTTCGCGGACCTGCTCGCCGAGCGGCTCGGCCTGCCCGGCAACGGAACCGCCCTGAGCACCGCACGGCGCGACAAGCACGTCATGATCGAGACCGTGCGCGCCGCCGGCCTGCGCGCGGCCCGGCAGCTGCGGGTCACCGACGCCGCCGAACTGGCCGCCTGGCACCGCGAACTGGGCGGACGCGTCGTCGTCAAACCGCTGCGCAGCGCCGGCAGCCAGGGCGTCTCCTTCTGCGACACACCCGAGGAGTCCACCGCCGCGTTCCGTTCCCTGGCCGGCACCGACGACGTCTTCTCCCGGGCCAACGACGGGGCCGTGGCGCAGGAGTACCTCCCGGGCACCGAGTACATGGTCAACACCGTCAGCCGGGACGGCCGCCACCACGTCTGCGACATCTGGCGCACCAGCCGCGTCAGCGCCAACGGCGTCGTCGACCTGTGCGACGCCCTCGCGCTGACCGACTCCGGCGACCGGGCCGTCGCACCGCTGAGCCACTACGCCTTCCAGGTCCTGGACGCCCTGGGCATCCGCCACGGCCCCGCGCACGTGGAGATCAGGATGACTCCCGCCGGACCGTGCCTGGTCGAGGCCGGCGCCCGGATCGCCGGCGGCGGCATCCCGGCCAGCGCCGGCCTGGGCATCGGCGCCTCGCAGCTGGAGTGGACCGTCGAGGCGTACCTGCGTCCCGAACGGTTCCACGCCCGCGCCCAGCGCCCGTACACCCTGCGCCGCCATTGCGCGATCGCCGGCATGGTCTCGCCGGTCCAGGGCGTGCTCAGCCAGTACCGGGGCATCGAGGAGATCCAGCGGCTGGAGAGCTTCCACGCCCTGGCGACCCCGGTCAAACCGGGCCAGGACATCGTCCCCACCGTCGACGACCTGACCTACCCGGTCATCGTGACGCTGCTGCACGACCTCGAGGAGGTCGTGCAGCGCGACCTGAACACCATCCGCCACCTCGACGGCACCGGCTTCTACGTCCTGGACGACACGGGCTCCCGGCCGTAGCGTTCGACCGCCGCCCGGCAGCAGTTGAACATCACCGCCCCGCGCCGGCCGGCGCCGGGCGCGACCACGCCGGCCGTGGCACCCGGTAGACGAAGCTGACCGCGGTGCGCGGCTGCGCCGCCGTCGTGTTGGGCGCCGAGCGGTGCAGCACCAGCCCGTCGAACAGGACGGCCGACCCCGGCTCCAGCTCCATCACCACCGCCTTGTCCGTGTCCGGCAGGTGCTCGTCGGCCACATGCGGCTCCGTCGCCCGCCGAAGCGGCGCCTGGCCCGGCAGCCGCTCGCTGTCCCCGGAGTGCGGGAGCAGCCCGAGCAGGTGCGAGCCGGGCAGGAACTCCAAGCAGCCGTTGCGGACGGTGGCCGGCTCCAGCGCGACCCACACCGTCACGATGCCGTGCTCCCGCGGGTCGAAGCCGGGCGGCGCGAACGCCATGTCCTGGTGCCAGGGCTTGGCCGAGCCCACCACCGGCGGCTTGGCCCACAGGAAGGAGTTGACCAGCGTGCCCGGGGCGCCGGCGGCCCGGGCGACCGGCCCGCCGGCCAGGTCCAGCGACCGCTGCACGGCGGCGAACTCGGGCACGTGCACATGGATCCGGTCGGCCGAGCGCAGCACCCCCCGCAGCGCCCCGGCCCCCTGCTGCCAGGCCGCCCAGCCGCCGATGCCCGGTGCCTCCAGCACGAAGTCCCCGCCCGAGACGGCACGGTCGCGGGTGAGGTCCTCCAGCGCGCCCACCGCCCGCCGCAGCCGCACCAGCGCGTCACCGGCCGCGAGCCCCGGAAGCCGCACGAATCCGTTCTCGCGTATTCCCCCGGAATCAGTCTCCACCATTTCTCGTCCTCCCTCTCTTGACATCGGATCACCCGCGAACCTACCCGCATGTATCACAGGCCGTTCATGTTCAAGACGAGCCGGACAATGGGCCGTTGCCGTGCCTTCGGCGCCCTGCGTATCCTCTCGGGCCATGAGGCCGTTCGGCCACATCGAAAGCTATTTGCGGAAGGAGTGGAATATGAGCGACCGCACCTTTATGGAGACCCGTGACGCGGACGAGGAGACCAGCAAGTGGTAACCCTCTGACAGCGAAGTACGCGCCGCCCGTACGGAATTCCGTACGGGCGGCACGTCGTCCCGAGAGAGGCAGAAATGGTAGGCAATCGCGTTTCCCACGTCATCGACCTTCCCGCCGACCTGCTGGTGATCGACGACTCCACCGACGACCGCTACTGGGCCTCGGTGGAACGCGTCGTCGACCTGGCCGGGCAGAAGGCGCGCGGAGCCGACGGGGTGCCGCTGCTGGCGAGCCTGGTGGCGGCCCACCCCGAGTGGCCGGTGCGCGCCGGCGCGGTGCGGCTGCTGGCCGCCCACCACGCGGACGATCCCGCCGCCGCCACCGCGGTGGCCGCCGCGACCCACGACACGGTCGACTGGGTCGCCTTCACCGCCCTCAAAGTCATCACCCGGTACCGGATCGCCGCCGCCGTCCCCGACCTCATCCGTATCTCCGGCTGGCCCAGCAACTTCACCCGGCCCGACTGGGCGCGCAAGCCCGTCGGCTGCGGCGCGGCGCTGACCAAACGCGCCCTCATCGCCGTCTTCGGCACCCGCGACCCCGCCGAACTGCGCCGCCTGGAGGACGAGTACTTCACCGACATGCGGGCCACGATCAGCGCCGCGCGCAGCCGCCCCCGCCGCCACGACGACGTCGTCCTCGTGCCCGCCGGCCCGGCGATCATCGGCGCCGACGAGAAACCGGACGCCTTCCGCATGGCCCAGGACGACAGCACCCTGCGCGCCGTGGACGTGCCCGCGTTCCTCATCGACCGCACCACCGTCACCAACGCCCGCTACCGCGTCTTCCTCGACGAGGTCGGCGACTCCGGCGAGTTCGACCACCCCGACCAGCCCCTTCAGCGCTCCCACCGCCCCGCGCACACCCACGACCCGCGCTTCAACGCCCCCGGCCTGCCCGTCGTCGGCCTCGACTGGTACGACGCCTACGCCTTCGCCAAGTGGGCCGGCGGCGCCCTGCCCAGCGAGGTCCAGTGGGAGAAGGCCGCCCGCGGCACCGACGGCCGCCGCTACCCCTGGGGCCAGGACTGGGACCCCGCCAAGGTGAACTACGTCGAGCGGTCCTTCGGCGAGCAGGTGAGCGACCTCGACTCCCTCGAAGCGCTGCTGCTCACCGTCGAACAGGGCACCGACCCCGCCCACCCGGTGCTCGCCGCCGACGCCCTCCCGCAGGGCGCCAGCCCCTACGGCGTGCTGCAGATGTCCGGCAACGTGTGGGAACTGACCCGCACCAACTTCTACACCGGCCAGGACATGGACCCCTTCTTCCAGGGACGCCACCCGCTGGACTTCATGAACCGCAAGGACGCCTTCCACGTCCTGCGCGGCGGCACCTGGACCTCGCCGCCGACCTGCCTGACCACCTTCTACCGCGGCAAGGACCTGATCACCGACCGGCACAACGAGGTCGGCTTCCGCTGCGTGTACGAGACGAGCACCTGATGCGCCTGACCTCGCTCGGCCACGCCGCGGTCCTTCTGGAGACGGGCGGCGAGCGGATCCTCTTCGACCCCTGGCTCACCCAGCGCCTGGACCGCTTCTGGGAACACCACCCGCCGCTGCCCGGCGACCTGGTCCGCCAGGTCCTCGACGACGGCGTCGACTACGTGGTCCTCAGCCACCACCACTTCGACCACCACCACTTCCCCTCCCTGCGGCAGCTGGCCGACGGCGCCGACGTGGACTTCGACGACAGCCCCCGCCAGAGCTCCGCCGTCACCTGCATCTACCCCGCCGGCCCCGTACCGCCGCGGCTGACCGCCTCCGGGCTCGGACACCAGGCGATCGCCTGGACCCTGCGCCGCCTGGGTTTTGAACACCTGCACCCGGTGACCCCGGGCGACACCCTCACCCTGGGCGCGGCGACCCTGCGGACCTTCCCCTCGGCCGTGCCGTTCCCCGAGATGAGCGTGCTGGTGCAGACCGCCGACGCGGCCGTCATGCTGTGCGGCGACGCGCTCCTGCACGAGGCGACCGTGGCCGCCTTCCGCCGCGACGACGCGCCGCGGCTGGACGCCGTCCTCGTCCCCGCGCACAGCGTCTCGCCGCCCGGCGTGCTGACCGAACGCCGCCCGCCGGCCGACCCGGACGCGGTCCGCGCCCGCGCCACCGCCACCTTCGACCGCTACGTCGAGGCGATCCCCGCCGCCGTGACCGTGCCCTCCTCCTTCGGCTGGCGCGTCAGCGGCGACGGCGCACGCGACTACTCCTGGTGCAACCGGACCATGTTCCCCTTCACCCCCGTCCAGGCCCTGCGCCGGCTCGGCGAACTGGGCCGCGACGGCCTGCTGTGGGGCCCGGGCCAGGTGCTGGAGGTGAGCGACGGCAAAGCCGCCCTGACCGACGGACCCGTCGCGCCCGCCGCCTACGACTTCGACCAGCTCTACGCCGAGGTGACCCTCGACCCGGCCACCCCGGTACCCCCGTTCGACGCCGCCACCGACCGCCACGGCCGCCAGAGCCGCACCTGCGAAAGCCTGCTGCGCGAACTCCTGGACCGCCTGGTGGCCACCGACTACTGGTACCGGTCCCTGGACCACGGCGCCGGCCGCCACGTCATCTCGCTGTACGAGGACGACGGCACCCAGACCTCCTACCTCCTCGACCCGGTCGCCGACCGGGTGACCCGGCTCGGCGAAGGCCCCGCCCGCGCCCACCTGGCCGGCGGCGAGGGCTGGACCGAGACCGCGGCCAGCACCCTGGAGGCCCTCCTCGACGCCGACCTGCTGTTCGGCAGCTCTTTTGGCCTGTGGGCCAGCGACGGCGTCCTGCTCTCCGCGGTCTTCCACCACCCGTCCTTCTACACACGCCACGTGGACCGCGCACTGCGGGAGGCGAACACCCCGTGAACACACCCGCCGTACTCGACCACGAGAGCACCTGCCTGCGCGGCAACCCGCTCGGCGACCCCCACCACCGCCGCATCGAGGTGCACCTGCCGCCCGGATACGACGGCGTGCGCCGCTACCCCGTCATCTACTGGCTGCCCGGATTCGGCGCCCACCCGAGCCTCGCCAACCCGGCCCTGGCCTTCGGCACATCCGTCGCCGACCGCCTGCACCAAGCGATGACCGACGGCCGGGTACCACCCGCCCTGCTCGTCGTCCCCGACTGCACCACCGCCTACGGCGGCTCGCAGTACCTCGACTCCGCCGCCTGCGGCCGCTACGCCGGCTACCTCGCCGAAGTCGTCGCCGAAGTGGACCGCCACTTCGCGACCCGCCCCCAGCCCGCCTGGCGCGCCGTCGGCGGAAAATCCAGCGGCGGCTACGGAGCCCTCGTCGCCGGCATGACCTCCCCGCTGTTCGGAGCGGTCATCGCCTGCTCGCCCGACGCCGGCTTCGAACACAGCTATCTGCCGCTGCTGCCCGCCACCCTCGACACCATCCGCGCGGCGGGCGGCGTCGACGCCCTGCTGGCCCGCCGCGACAGCGGCCCGCACGACGGACCCTTCATGGTCGCGATGAGCATCATCGCCATGGGCATGTGCTACGCCGACCGGCCCGGCACCACCCCGGCGGACGCCCTGCCCTGCGACCCCGTCACCGGCCTGTTCCGCGACCGGGTGTGGAGGCGCTGGCTCACCCACGACCCGGTCCGCATGCTGGCCGCCCACACCGCCCCGCTCACCCGACTGGGCCTGCTCCACCTCAGCGTCGGCGAACGCGACGAGTACGGCATGCACTGGGGCGCCCGCGCCCTGCACGCGGCCCTCGACACCCACCACGTCCCCCACGTCTACCAGGAACACGCGGGCGGCCACCACGGCATCGAGCACGTCTTCACCGACGCGCTCGCCCACCTGTGGCAGACCTGGCGGCACCGGCAGGAACCGGAGAGCGACACGTGTGCGGCATAGCGGGCTTCATCAGCCTGGACGGACGGCGCGACGCCGCGTGGCTGGACGCCCTGGGCCGGACCATGACCGACGCCATGGCACACCGCGGCGAGGCCGCCCGCGCCCCCTACGTCTCCGCGTGCGGCACCGTCATGCTGTGCGCGACCCGCCTGGCCGTCCGCGACCGCACCGAGGCCGGCGACCAGCCGATGACCGACCCCACCGGCCGCATCACGCTGGTCCACAACGGCGAGGTCTACGGCTCCCGTTCACCCGCACCACCCCTGTGGCCGCGCCGCACCACCTGCGACACCGAGTTCGTCCTCCAGCAGATCTGCCGCCACGACGACCCCGGGGCCGCACTGCGCCCGCTGGACGGCATGTTCGCCCTCGCCTGGCACGACACCACCACCGGCCGCGTGGTCCTGGCCCGCGACCACTTCGGCGTCAAACCGCTCTTCTACACCGTCACCGAAGGCGCCCTGCTGTTCGCCTCGGAACAGGGCGTCCTGCTGCGCACCGGCCTGGTGACCCCCGAGGTCGACCCCGAGGAATTCGTCCTGCGCTCCTGGATCCGGATGGACGCCGCCGACGACCACACCTGGCTGCGCGGCATCCACTCCCTGCAGCCCGCCGAATACCTCCTCCTGGACCGCCCCCACACCAGCACCCACCGCTACTGGAAACCCGCCGCGGTCGACGACCCGATCCAGCCCGAGGAGATCAGGGCCGCCTTCGACCGGGCGATCCAGCAACGGTCCGTGTCCGACGTCCCCCGTGCCGCGGTCCTCAGCGGCGGCGTCGACAGCACCGCGATCGCGGCCGCCCTGACCCGCACCGGAGTACCCCTGGACGCATACGTGCTGCGCTACCAGGACGGCATCGGCGGCTCCGGCGACGACGTCACCTACGCCACCGAGGTCGCCGGCCGTCTCGGCGTCCCGCTGACCGTCTGCGACCTGGACCGCGACAGCGCCGCCGCCCTGGTGCCCGTCCTGCCCACCCGGCTGATGCGGCCGCTGCTGCACGGCGCCGAACTGGCGATGCACCACCTCTACCGCACCATCGCCGACGACAAGAACGTCGTCGTCTACTCCGGACACGGAGCCGACGAACTCTGGGGATACCAGGCCGGCCGCTACTTCCCCGTCGTCGACCCCTACGCCCCCACCTACATCCACGGACGCCACTACCTCACCCACCGCCTGCACGCCGACGAACGGCCCGTCTGGGCCGGCCTCATCAGCTGGATGGCCCACGAACTCGACGTCGACATGACGACGGTGACCGACCGGGTGTGGGAACGCACCCTGGACGAATACCGGGCGCTCAAGACCGCCTCCCCCCTCAAACGCGGCCGGCACCACCTGATGCGCCGCTTCCTGGTCTACGTCAACGACATGGTGGACGCCACCTCGGCCACCTTCACCCTGGAGGACCGGCCCGTCTTCCAGGACGTCACCCTGACCGAACTGGCCTTCCGCTGCCCCGAACACCTCAAGGACACCAACCAGCCCGGCACTCACAAAGGCCTCCTCAAAGCAGCCCTCGCCGACCTGCTGCCCGACTCCGTGCGCGCCCGCCGCAAACAGGGCTTCCCCAGCCCCGCCGACCCCGGATACACCCGGCGCCTGACCGAACTCGCCGACGCCCTGGGCAGCCCCTTCGGCCTGCCCGCACCCCCGGCCGCCCTGCGCGCCGAACTCGGCGTCGGCGAATGGATGTTCCTGGCATCGGCCTCCGCCTGGACCGACCACCTCACACAGCTCGCAACCCACCCGAGGAGTCACGGTGAGCCCCTCCGTCCCCCGATGGCGCCCGCAGGCCCTGCACCACGCGGCCGACCTTGACCCCGTCCCCCCGGTGCTGGACGAGACCCGCGCCCAGCCCTGGTGCACCTTCGTGCTCTGGCAGCCCGCCGAACTGCCCCGGGGCTGCGACACCCGCACCGGCACCCTGCGCCGCGAGGCACCCCCCGGCCGCGTCGACACCACCGGCCGCACCCCCTGGAGCGACGCCAACCCCTCGGGCTACCGCACCGAGATCTCCGGCGGCGGACGCAGGCTGCGCCTCAAGCAGTTCCTCTACGACTGGGCCTTCCCCGCCGCCGACCACCCCTGCCTGTGGGGCAGCGAGACCCGCCCCCACGAGATCGGCCAGGACCGCGTCGTCTGGCTCGGCATCGACTACCTCGGCCACCGCGCCGGCAGCGCCCGCATGGCCCGTACCACCGTCGAACTCTCCGTACTGGAAGGCGAGTTCACCGACGACGAGATCACCGCCCTGTACGCCGCCCTGCGCCCCGCCGTGCCCGAGGCACTGCCCCGGATACTGGCCACCCCGTTCTCCGAACTCAGCTACTGGGCCCGCCACCCGGCCGAGACGGTCGCGGTGCCCACCGGCGTCTTCGACTTCCAGCGGCGCGGACGCACGCACGAGGGCCACTGGATCCCCTCGGCCGACCTCACCGCCTTCCTCGGCAAACAGGGAATCCCGCTCGCCGCAGGCCCCTTTCACGCCGACAGCGCCGCCGTCTTCGGCGACGGCGCCACCGTCCGCGAACTCGACGTCGTCTACGCCACCCCGGCCGGCGGCGAACTGCGCCTGACCGCCCAGCGCACCGGCGGCGGACGCCTCCACTTCCCGCCGCGCCGCGACAAGCACCCCGCCACCGAAGAGACCCGCGACCTCGGCGGCCGCCCGGTCCATCTCGGCTGCCTCAGCGCCGAGTTCGGGGCCTGCGACGCCTGGTGGCAGCACCCCGACGGCTACGACCTCAGGCTCCTGTCCAGCGCCGGCAAAGACCTGGGACGCGAGACGTTCTTCACCCTGCTCACCCACATCGACGCCGGACTGCGCCTGGCCGGCAACGCGGAGGTGCTGGGATGAGCGGGCAGGAGCACCCGGCCCTCGCCCCCGTCACCGAAGGCTCCGCCGACACCCGCGCCGAAGAGGGGAGTTCACCGCGAGGGCCGGTCCCCGGACCCGTGACCGGCGGTGCGGACCGTCACCGTGCCGCCACCACCCGCCCGGGCAAGGGGAGTTCACCGAAGCGGCCGGTCCCCGGACCCGTGACCGGCGATGCCGTCAACGGCCGCCCGGACCGGGACGCCTCGCGGGGGCGGGCCGTCGTCGACCCCGCCACCGGCCGCGTCCTCACCCGCCTGCCCGACACCGACGCGCCCGGCGTCGCCGACGCCGTGGCCCGCGCGGACACCGCGTTCCGCACGGTCTGGGCCGACACCTCCCCGGCCCGCCGCGCAGGACTGCTGCGCGAACTCGCCGGACTGCTGCGCGAGGACCGCGACCACCTCGCGGCACTGGAACGCGGCAACGCGGGCAAGCCCACGGCCCGCGCCACCGCCGAGGTGGCCTTCGCCGCCGACGTCGTCGACTGGTTCGCCGCCGCCGCCCGCTACCCGGTGGGGGAGACCCACCCGGCCGCCCCCGGCCTGCGCACCTACACCGACCGGGTCCCGGTGGGCGTGTGCGCGGCGATCTGCCCGAACAACTACCCCCTCCTGCTGGCCGTCTGGAAGATCGCCGCGGCGCTCGCGTACGGCAACACGGTCGTCGTCAAACCGGCACCCGAGACACCGCTGTCCGTCCGCCGCCTGGTCGAGAGCGCCGACGGCCTGCTGCCCCCCGGCGTGCTCAGCGCCGTCCACGGCGGAGCGGAGACGGGCCGGCTGCTGTGCGAGCACGCGGCGGTCGGCATGGTCTCCTTCACCGGCTCGACGGCGGCGGGCCGCGAGGTCGCCCGGCGCTGCGCGGACGGCCTCAAGCCCGTCTCCCTGGAACTGGGCGGCAAGAGCCCCGTCGTGGTCTTCCCCGACGCCGACCTGGACGCGGCCGCGCGGGCGGTCGTCGCCGGCTTCACCGGCAACACCGGCCAGATGTGCGTGGCCGGGACCCGCCTGATCGTCGACCGGGCCGTGCACGAGGAGTTCGTCGCCCGCGTCGCCGAACTCGCCGGCGCCCTGTGCGTCGGCCCGCCCCAGGACCCCCGCACCGATCTCGGCCCGCTGATCAGCCGGGCGGCCGCCGACCGCGCCGCCGAGGCGGTGAAGGAGGCGGCGGAACGGGGGGCGCGGGTGATCCTGCCGCCCGGCCGCCGCGAGGTCCGAAGCGATCTCGACGGCGGCTTCTACGTCCACCCGGTCATCGTGGACGGCGCCCCCTTCGACACCCGCGCCTGGCGCGAGGAACTCTTCGCCCCGGTGCTGTCCGTCGCGGCGTTCGACACCGACGCCCAGGCCCTGGACCTCGCCCACGACACCGCGTACGGCCTGTCGGCCTCGGTCTGGACCGGCGACGCCGACCGGGCCGAGCACTTCGGCCGGGCCCTGCGCGCCGGCATGGTGTGGGTCAACACCTGGGGCGACACCGAGGAGACCGTCAGCGTCTCGGGCATGGGCCAGTCCGGCTACGGCCGCGAACTGGGCATCCACGCGGTGGAGGGCTACACCCGGCCCCGCGCCGTCTGGGTGGCCCACCGGCCGGGACGGTAGACCACGATGCCCCGCCCCGCCGCCGCCCGACAGCCCCCGGCCGGGCAGCCCTTGATCCAGCCCCCCGCCTCCCCGCCGCCCCCCGCCGCGCAGCCCCCGACCCCGCGGCCCGCCGCCTCACGGTCCTCGACCGTGCAGCCCTCGGCCTTCCGGCCCTCCACCCGGCGGCCTGCGACCCGGGACCGTCTCTCCCGCCACCCCGCCACCCCACGGCTCCCCACAGCGCAACCCGCCTGCCCGCGGCTCGACTTCCGCAGCGACACCCGCACCGTGCCGGACGCGCGGATGCGCGCGGCGATGGCCCGGGCCGAGGTCGGCGACGACGTGTACGGCGACGACCCCACCGTCGCCCTCCTCGAACAGCGGGCGGCCCGAATGCTGGGCACCGAGGCCGCCCTGCTCACCCCCACCGGCACGATGGCGAACCTGCTCGCCCCGCTCGCCGCGTTCGGCCCCGGCACCCCGCCGCCGCGCCTGATCGCCGGCGCCGGCACCCACATGGCGTTCCTCGAATCGGCCGGACTGCGCCGCTTCGCCCGCATCGAACTGACGCCGGTGGCCCAGCACTTCGACGGCCTGCCCGACCTCGACGCGCTGGCCGCGCTGCTGTCCGCCCCGGCCGGCCGGCCGACCGTGGTCTGTGTGGAGAACACGAGCATGATGCACGCCGGCAACGCCCTGGACGCCGCGGCGACGCGCGCGGTGGCCGCGCTGGCCCACCGCCACGGCGCGCACTTCCACCTCGACGGCGCCCGCCTCGCGAACGCGGCCGTGGCCCTGGACGTCCCGCCCGCCCAGCTCGCCGGACCCGCGGACAGCATCGCCTTCTCGGTCTCCAAAGGGCTCGGCGCACCGGCCGGCGCTCTGCTGTGCGGAACGTCCGCGTACATCGCGTACGCCCGCGAGCTGAGGGGATGGCTGGGCGGCTCCCTGCACCAGGCGGGAGTCGTCGCCGCGCCCGCGCTGATCGCGCTTCGCCGCCTGCCCGACCTGGCCGCCGACCACCGAAGGGCCGCCGCGCTCGCCGACGGCCTCGCCGCGCTGCCCGGCGTCACGGTCATGCGCCCGCCCCGGCCGACCAACATGGTCATGGCGCGCCTGGCCGGGCTGAGCGCGCAGGAGTGCGCCGCGCGCCTGGCCGGCCACAACGTGCGCGTCCTGCCGCTGCCCAACCATCATGTGCGCTTCGTGACGCACCGCGCACACGACATGATCGGTGTGCGCGAGGCCGTCGGCGCCGTGACGGCCGTGGCCGCCGGGGCCGGCCGACGGCCGACGGAGAACTCCCGTACGGGGAGCTCTCCCTGACACCCTGGAGGAAGACATGACGGACGTGCCACCGCGTGGACCGCAGGAGCGGCTGCGCGACACCCGCGCGAGGCTGGAGAACGACGTCGACCTGTGGGTCGCGACCGCGGGCGCCTCCGGCGGCGTCCACCTCGTCCCGCTCTCCTACCTCTGGGACGGGACCGCGTTCCTCGTCTCGACGCCGCGGACCTCGGTCACCGGCCGCAACCTGCTGGCCGACGCCCAGGTGCGCCTGGGCCTCGGCCCGACCCGCGACGTCGTGATCGTCGACGGCGTCGCGGAACCGGTGGACATCGCCGACCTCGGCGACAAGGCGGCCGACGCGTTCGCGGCCAAGACCGGCTTCGACCCGCGCCAGGAGACCGACGCGCCCTACCAGTACTTCCGGATCCGGCCGCGCCGCGTCCAGGCCTGGCGGGAGGCGAACGAACTGGCGGGACGCACCCTCATGCGCGACGGCGCCTGGCTCGACTGACCACCCGGGCACCCCGGCCCCTCGCCGCCGCCCGCCCCTCACCGTCGCTGTCGCCGGGCCGCCGTCGGCCGGTCGGCCGTGCGGCCGGTCAGCCGACCGGCCGTGCGTGGCCGGCGGCGGCGAGGTCCAGTCGTTCTTGACCGGCGCTGAAGAGCGCTTTGACAGGCTGCGACAGGCAAGGCATCTGTCAATCCTGGAGGGGCGAATATGGGAGCCATCGAGGTTCCGGTCCTGATCGTCGGCGGCGGCGGATGCGGCCTGTCCGCCTCCGTCTTCCTGTCCGACCAGGGCGTCGATCATCTGCTGGTGGAACGGCACCCGGACACATCGAGGATTCCGAAGGCGCACTATCTCAACCAGCGCACGATGGAGATCTTCCGCCGGCACGGCATCGCCGACGACGTGTTCGCCGAGGCGGCGCCGCTGGAACTGTTCGGCAAGGTGCGCTGGCAGACCACGCTCGCGGGCGACGGGCCGATGGACCGCCGCCTGATCCATGAGATGGATGCCTTCGGCGGGGGCGCACTGCGCGAGAGCTACGCGAAGGTCGGGCCCGTCCTGCCCGCCAAACTGCCGCAGATGTGGCTGGAGCCGATCCTGCGCCGCCACGCGGAACAGCGCGGCCCCGGCCGCGTCCTGTTCCACCACGAGGTGACCGGGTTCTCCGACGAGGGCGACCACGTCCTGGCCGAGATCCGCGACACGGAGACCGGTGAGACCACCACCGTCAAGGCGCAGTACCTCATCGGCGCCGACGGCGGACGCATGGTCGGACCCGCGGTCGGCATCCGCATGGAGGGACCGCCATCACTGGTCAACACCACCACCGCGTACTTCTCCGCCGACCTGTCCCCGTGGTGGGAGGAAGGCACGCTCATCACGCACTTCCTCAGCCCCGAGGACCCCGACCTGTCCAGCAACCTCATCGAGATGGGACCGAGCTGGGGCAAGGCCTGCGAGCAGTGGGGCCTGCACTTCGCCCCCGGCCCGCCCGGCCGCTGGGACACCGAGACGGTCATACCCCGCATCCGTGAACTCCTGGGCCTGCCGGACCTGGAGGTGACCGTGCACAAGGTGACGGACTGGATCGTGCACGCGCACCTCGCCGACCGCTACCGGGTCGGCCGGGTACTGATCGCCGGTGACGCCGCGCACCGCCAGCCGCCCGCCGTCGGACTCGGCCTCAACACCGGCATCCAGGACGTCCACAACCTCGCGTGGAAGCTGGCCGCGGTGCTCAGCGGCCGCGCCCCCGACAGCCTGATCGACACCTACGAGGCCGAACGCCGGCCCGTGGGCCGGGAGAACGTCGACTGGGCGACCTCCGCCGCCGTCCACCACCAGGCCCTCATGGACGCCATCGGGGTGGGCCACAACATCCCCGCCGGGCGCCGCGGACAGCGGCTGGAGTCCTACTTCGACCCGTCCCCGCTCGGGGACACCGTGCGGACCCGCGCCCTGGAGATGTTCCACACCCACCGCGGCGGATGCCAGGCGCTCGACATGGAGGTCGGCTTCGCCTACGAACAGGGCGCGATCGTCCCCGACGGCAGCGAGCCGCCCGCACGCGTCCCCATGCGCGATGAGCACCGGCCCACGTCCCGCCCCGGACACCGGCTGCCGCACGCCTGGATCACCCGGGACGGTGAACGCCTGTCCACCCACGACCTCACCACCCCGACCGCCTTCACCCTGATCACCGGCCCGCAGGGCACACCGTGGTGCGAGGCGGCCGCGAAGGCGGCGCAGAAGTTCTCCCTGACCGTCAGCACGGCCCGCATCGGTGCCGGCGCCGAGTTCGCCGACGTGGACGGCGGATGGGAGACCGTCCGGGAGATCACCGACGCCGGCGCGCTCCTGGTACGCCCCGACCAGCACATCGCCTGGCGCGCCACCGGCGCCGGCGAGGACCCCGAGCAGATCCTCACCGAGGTCTTCGCCGCCCTCCTGGACCGCTGAACACGCCGGGCAAACCACGCCGGGAACACGCACCGGGAAACACACGCCGGGCAAAACGCGCCGGGGAACACGAAAAAGGGGGGCCGTGCCCGATCACCGGGCACTGTCT